>JBCBIN010000244.1:0-6203 GCA_038524555.1 Cyanobacteria bacterium J06623_7
CAATTATTCTAAATCAATGTCGCGATCGCAATTTCCTAATTGATGACACGCCCTAGTTCCAGTTTAATTGCTGTCCCGCAATCAGATAGCAAACAATTTTACTTTGCCACAATAACTATAGAAAAGATTTACCATAGCTTCATAGGTATGTCGTCTTTGAGGGATGGCGATCGATAAAATGTTTAATAGCTGTTTTTAATCTTTGCCCTTTGTCCTTTGCCCTCGTTCCCGCCTTTTTAGGCTAGTTAGTGGGTAACTTCAACTATTAATATTGCCAGTTAAATATCGCTAGGTTGCTAGTTATTTTATTTATAGTCAGATCCGAACAAAATTAAATATTATGAATTTTACCAATAAGATTAACCAATTAACTGTTGTCAGCGCGGTAAGTAGCATTCTGATATCGGGTCTACTAGCGACGATCGCTCCTCCCCAAGCAAACGCTCTCCAAAATCAGCAGACAATCGATAATACTGCGATCGCTCAGAGTCTGCGTCCAGAAGAAGTAAATTTGCGAGCCAAACAAATCATCGTGCGAATCGACGGCGCTAGCTTTGGTTCCGGGTCAATTATCGAACATAACGGCGATCGCTATAAGGTATTAACTAACTGGCACGTCATGCAAAACCAAGGCGGCTATACGGTACAGACAATTGATGGTCGTAAACATGAAGTGATTCCCGCCAGTATCCAGCAGCTTGAGGATCTAGACCTAGCCATATTTGAATTTGCCAGCAATCAAAACTATCAGACTGCCGAACTAGGAAACTCTGGCAACGCTAATGAAGGTCAAACAGTCTACTTTGCCGGCTATCCGGGGGAATTACGTCGCGAAGATAATCGTTACTATCGCTTTTTTACGGCTAATTTAGTCGGCATTTTGCCTCGGGCAACGGAAAATGGCTATTCCTTAATTTATAACGGCGAAGCCTTCCCAGGGATGAGTGGTGGTCCTGTATTTAACCGTCAGGGCTTGATGATTGGCGTACACGGAGAAGCTAACGTTGCCTTTACCGGAGGGACTTCCAACTATGCCATTCCTATTGCTAGATATCAACAGGCGATCGCACAAGCAGCCGCTCCTCCAGCTAATCCGACACCCGAGCCAGAAGCGGTAGAACCCCAAGCAGCAGAGCCAGAAGTAGTAGAGACAGAAACAGTAGAGCCAGAAGTTCCAGAAGTAATTGTGGAAGAACCCACACCCGCACCAAAAGAACCCGTCGCTACTCCCGTAAAGCCGGAGAGTATCCCAGAAGAACCAGCTCAAGCTGCCGAGATCAAAGAACCTGAAGCAACAGAATCTTTAGATGCGGAAAACATTTCTTCTGTACCTACTTTTGCTCCTGCCAAATCGCCTGAAAGTACCCCAGAGCAAGAATCTAAAACCCCTACCGATACCAGCGCTGAATCAGAACCCGTCGTCGAATCTGCACCTGAGCCAGAGGTCGGTAAAGAACCTAAAGCAACAGGGCCAGAAGTAGCTGCCCAACCCAAGAATAAGCCAGCACCGCCGACAGAATCAGTAGAGATCGAATTAGAAGAAGTAGATGTGCCTACAGTTACCCGTAAAATTGCCTTAGTTTCTCCGCAGACGGGAATTAACTACACTAAGCTGCGTAATTTACTCAAAGGTGAAAAATGGTCGGAAGCCGATCTGCTTACCTACCGGCTGGTGGGACAAATAGTTGAATCTGCCAAGCTTAATAACAAAAATACATTTATCGAGCTAAAAACTATTGCAGAATATGCTTGTCCGGATATTCGTACCGTTGATTATCTCTGGAAAAAATATAGCAATGACCAATTTGGCTTTAGTCAGCAGCAGTCAGTCTGGCAAAACGTGAACCAAAAGGGTGATTTCTCGACCGAAACCTGGCGGCGTTTCGCTACAGAAGTAGGTTGGAAAAAAGGAGAAGTCAATAGTGGCAGCGGCTATTTACTTTACGAACAGCTAGATTTTGAGCCAGAAAAAGCCCCGGCGGGTCATCTACCCTGGTGGTTTGCTCTCGCGGATGAAGAACAAAAGGTAATTAAGTCTTTGTTTGCCCGCTGCAATCTCAATCCAACTCTGGCGGAACTAGAAGCAGAAGCCAAGCAAAATTCTAACGATACGGCGCAAAATCCTGGTAATAATGAGAATAGAAGAAGGGATACTAATAATGCTGAAGCAGAAGCAAACGTAGATAAAAAACCTCAGCAATCAGAGCAATAATTAGAAATTATCTATAATATCTTGCTTAAATAGCTTAAAGCCTAGAGCTTATAGCCTAAAGCCGCGAACAGGCTAATTAGCTATCTCAACTATCTCACTAACAACAATCCTCAATGGAACACCACCAAACTGCTTTAAAAATTAAAACTACCGGTAAATCTCTGCATAAAATTACCCGCCAAATCGAAGAGGCGGTAGCTAAATCCGGGGTTAACATCGGGCTATGTAATGTTTTCGTAAGACATACTTCAGCTTCCCTGCTGATTCAAGAAAACGCCGATCCTGATGTGCTAATCGACCTTGAAAACTTCTTTGCTAAACTAGTCCCCGAAGATGCCCAGCGCTATATACACAGTGCGGAAGGACTAGACGATATGCCCGCTCATATTCGCTCGGCGCTAACCCACACATCAGAGCAAATTCCGATCTCAGGCAATAGATTAGTTTTAGGCACCTGGCAGGGAGTTTATCTCTGGGAACATCGTCAGCGGGGAAGTCAGCGCCAAATAATCATTCATATTAGTGGGGAAAAAAATTGAGTCCCACAACGTATCACATAACTTCTCTTGCTGAGTGGCAACAAGCGCAAAATCTTGGTGAATATAAGCCTGAGGCTTTTGATCGCGACCGATTTATTCATCTCTCTTATGGTCATCAACTCCTAACAGTAGCCCAGCGTTTCTATGCGGGTCATAGAGGACTTGTTATATTAGTGATTGATTCATCTAAAATAAAGGATGGTCTAATTGAGGAAAATTTAGAGGGGGGTAGCGAGCTATATCCTCACTTTTATGGTGTATTGCCTATTGATGTTGTTATTGATGCGATCGCCTTTCCCTGTAATGCCGACGGTAGGTTCGATCTACCAGTTGGAATCGACACTTGAATTATGACTTAAACATTTATTAAGACAAAGAGCGTCTCTGTCAGGCGATCGCTTTCCATGGAAAAAGTAAAATCTTGCGGTGTAATCTGCTTCACGAAAACTAAAAAACCATCATTTTTGTTGATGAAGCGGTCTTATCGTTATGATTTGCCTAAGGGTCATATCGAGCCAGGAGAGACGGAATTGCAGTGCGCTCTACGAGAGCTATTTGAAGAAACAGGTATCACTCGCAAGCAAATATGTCTGGAATTGGATTTTCGCTTTAGAACGGTTTATTATCCTCGCTATCGTCGCTTTGGGGGTGAAAAGGTAGAAAAATCCCTGGTGATATTTTTTGGCTGGGTAGACGAAGAATTAGAGATCGTCATGACCGAACACAGCGATTCCGAATGGGTTGAATGGAATCCACCTCACTATTTTCACAACCGCATTATCGACGAGCTATTAGTAGCGGTAGAGCAAAAATTAGTTATCAAACGTTAATTATGAAACCCCAAAGACAGAGCAGATCTTTTCTACTTTAGGGAAACAAAGAGTTTATTGAATTATCAATATTGGCAGCAGGAAGGGAAAGCTAGGTTTCAGCTAGGCAAGGCTTTTTACAATCCCCAGAATCAGTTTGTGCGGGATTTGGGCGTGTTAGCCGCAGCGGTCTATCGACAGGATTATGGCAGCCTGAGAGTTTTAGATACTCTAGCCGCTACGGGAGTGCGCAGTCTACGCTATTGTTTAGAAAGCAATGCCGACTATGTTTGGGTTAATGAAGGAAACCACCAGCTTAATTCGACAATACAGCAAAACTTGAGTTTAGGATTAAATGCCGATCGCTACCAGCTAACCCATCAAGATGCCCATCGAGTTTTCTTTCAGTGCTATCAAGAGCGAGATTATTACGATCTGGTAGATGTAGACTGTTTTGGCAGTGCTGTACCCTACCTCAATACGATGCTGTGGGCGACTAAAATTGGCGGTTTAATGTATCTCACCTCTACTGATGGTCGTACCTTGACGGGACATCCTCCTGAAAAAACAGTTTTGGCTTATAATGCGATCGGCCGTTCTCATCCTGCGATCCAAGAACAAGCTTTAAGAATCCTGATTGGGACAACGCAACAGCAAGCCGCAACCAAGGGACTGGGGATCGAACCGGTGTTTTCTCTCTTTACCGGACAAACTTATCGCGTCATGCTGCGTCTGGTAGCCAAACCACAATTAACAGCTAACAATTATGGCTTTCTGTCCTATTGTCATAGCTGCGGTGACTATCAAACCTCTTCCTGGCGTAAACTGAATAAAGTCGGCTGTAGCTGTAACAATCCGGCGATAACTGTCAGCGGCGCGATGTGGCTGGGCAAACTACACGATGCAGAGCAGCTAAAACGATTTACAGCTTTAGCTAAGGACTGGAATTGGCTCAAAATAGTTAAACTACTCGATCTAATGCAGTCAGAAATCGACTTTCCTCCTTATTTCTACACCCTGAGAGAAATTGGTAATCGAGGTAAGCTAGATTTACCCAAAAAATTCCATTTGATTCAAGCCTTACAAAACCAGGGTTATAAAGCCGCTGCAACTCATATCGAACCCCAAGCAATTAAAACCAATGCCAGTATGGAAACCGTAATTGCGATCGCTAAAGATATTTAACGTCAGTTTAATGAATTAACCACACAAAACTAAAATTGCTCGTAATGGCCACCAATTGCAAAGAGATATATATACTGTTTGTCGAACTTGTAAATAAGGCGATCTTTCTGGGATAATCTTCTAGACCAAAACCCAGATAAATTGTGTTTTAATGCCTCGGGTTTTCCTAATCCTATTGAAGGATCGCCTCGCAGCATTTCTTTGAGTATCTTGCAGAGATTTCGATGCAGCTTACGATCTTTTGTTCTCAGCTCTTCATACGTTTCCCAAGTCTTTCCCTCAAATATTAACGCTCTCATTCCAAAGCTAACTCTTCTGCACTCGGTTTAAATCCTTTCTTGAATTGATGAGTTGCTTGAGATTCAGCAATCTGCTGCATTAAACTTTGATTTTGCAGAACATATAAAGTTTCTCGCTCTCTTTCCCAATCTTCCAGACTAATAACAACAAAATCCTCTCCATTACGGCGAGTTACCTTCAAAGGCTGATGTTGTTGAATAACTGTTTCAACACAGTGCTTTAATTTGTCCCGAAACTGATTAACGCTAATACTATCCATTTCAATGATTTTTCAAACATATCGCGTACGGTATTTCCGTACATCATAGCTCGAAACTTTCATCGTGACCGAGTAGATCGCCATATTTTTGAATTTTTTCCATCTGAAAACGGCTCTAAATTTAGTCTTTAGCCTTGGTGAGATCTCCAGTTCTCATACTGCTATCTAAGAACAAGCTTGGGGATTAAAATCAATGCCAATTTAAAAACGGTAATTGCGATCGCCAAAGATATTTAAATTTGTACTAGAACCAACGCGAAAGTAACAAAGCTCTAACAATGGTAAGAGACGTTCGAGCCGACAAATCCTGAAATCATTATCGCAACCCTAACTTCGACGGTAAGCTTTAGGAGTCATTCCGACAATCTGGCGAAAGTATTTACCCAAGTGCGCGTGACTATTAAAACCACACTCTAAAGCCACCTCTGAAATTGACATATCTGATTTGACCAATAGCTGTTTTGCTAGTTCAATCTTCTGCTGCATTACGTATTGATGGGGAGATACGCCCAGGGACTTTTTAAACAGTCTGCTGAAATGAAATTTACTTATTCCTAAATGAGTCGCTAAGTCTTCTAATTTAATTGACTGGCTTAAATGATGCTCGATATATTCAATCGCTTGAAACAAAGAGCGATCGCTTAACCCCCCTTCATAAAGTGCTATTTGAGGCTCAGTTGCGCTATAGTCTCGCAACACATTAACCATCAAAGCATTGGCTAAAGAGTCGATGTAAAGCTGTCCCATACCCTCTTTACCCCGATGTAGTTCGCTGCGTAACATCATGGCTAACTGTTCGATTTGAGGATGGCGATCGCGAAATTCTGTCCGTAACTTCAAACGATCTAAATCGCAGTCCATTGCTTCTGCTGCCACTCGTTCGAGAAAAGGAGTCGGTA
>JBCBIN010000245.1:0-6173 GCA_038524555.1 Cyanobacteria bacterium J06623_7
ATCGATTTCTAACCATGAATTCTTTAGCACCCTGCGTAGTTAGCTAAGCTGGCTGCGCTTTTTACTGGCAACAACACGATGATGCTTGCAGTTCCCTTGTTGTTGCTGATGTGATGTATTAGGCTGTATCTTTATTTGTTGCAACCTTATACCAAGTCAGCTTCGGGACTGAAAGAAATGCTCTAAATCTTCTAGGCTTAGAAGCTATGAACCCAAAGATGTTAGCTTAAAACGGAGAGGGAGGGATTCGAACCCTCGAACGAGTTACCCCGTTACAGCATTTCCAATGCTGCGCCTTCGACCACTCGGCCACCTCTCCAGATGACTCACGAATTCTAATTATACATGGTTAGTTGTTACTTTCAAAATTTTTCGGTTTATCTTTTGCGGTAGACTACGGAATGAATCGATAAAACAATAATTATTCAAGACTAGAGTGGCGATAAAGCTCGCTCGTATTTTAATCAAATCACTACAGCAAATGACTAAAACCCACATCGTCAAAGTTAGCGATCGCGCTACGGGCAAACAATATACGGTCGAAGTGCCAGAAGATCGGTACATTTTAGAAACTGCCGAGCAACAGGATGCCAAACTGCCTTTTCTCTGTCGCAATGGTGCCTGTACTAGCTGTGCTGTTCGGGTAGTTGCGGGAGACTTAGCCCAACCCGAAGCGATGGGTCTATCTCCTAAGCTTAAGGATAAAGGTTATGCCCTGCTCTGCGTTAGCTATCCTCGTTCGGATTTGGAAGTAGAAACTCAGGATGAGGATGAAGTCTATCAAATGCAGTTTGGACGCTATTTTGCTCGTGGTCGAGTCAGGTTTGGTTTGCCTCTAGATGAGGATTAAGCACTGCTTAGGGATTTAATAAGAGATCTAGTTATTCGATTAAATGTGGCTAAATTCTGCTGGAGATCGCTGGTTAGACTATCGATGGCGGCAATAATTTCCCGAGCATGGTCGATATTGCTTACGCTAACCATAACTGAGGTTACGGCAGGATGAAGCAGGGGAAACTGAATTGCTAGCTTAGTTATTTCTGAGGGGTTGAGATTCAGGGTAGTAGCGATCGCCTTGATTTTAGTTTCTGCTAATTCTGGGGCTGCATTATTGGTAATCGCACCACCGCCTAAAGGTCTGATAGCTATATAACCCTGTCCTGCGTCTAGCATCTGGTTGAGCAGGGGCACCATTTCTAGCTCCAATAGATTGAGATAAGTAACTAAACCCCGGCAGTAAGGCATTTTAAGAACGGCAGTGGCAAAGTCAACGGAATAGGGAAAAGATGCGAGGGCACCAACCTTACCCTGCTGCTGTAGCTTTGACCAAGTTGCTTCTAGTTCTGACTGACAGGCGGCGAGAATTGGTAGGCGATAGCGGTCTTCATTGGGCTGATGTCTGACTAACCACTGTACGACGTCGATTTTGGTGGTTTCCAAAGCTTGCAAGCGATTTTCAACCAGAGTAATTAATTTATCGCTACTAAATTCTGATTCGCCAAAGTGAGGGACGCCAATTTTGGCAATATGCTTAATTTCGGCACCGGTATGCTGCTGTCGAAACCGACTCATCACGCGACAGAAAAAGTCATCCGTTGCGTATTCATGGGAGCTATGAAAAGTATCTACACCATGAGCATAGAGATAGTCAATCAGCCTTACTGCCTCGTCAAGTTCAATTTTGCTCGGGTCGAGACGCATTGAACCAAAGGTCATTGGGCTGAGCTTAATCCCCGAACCGCCAAATTCCCTAGGAATCATCTTCAATGTTGGCTATATATTAGCTTTAGTTAACTACAGGCTTTAATTTTAGTGCCGATTTCCAGAAAAAGCGTTCGCTGTCTCTCGTGGCTTCAAATGCCTTGCGTCCATGAATCAGGCGATCGTCATGAAAGAATACCGCTTCTCCTGGCTGGAGCTTGATTGGATAGGTTTTATCTTCTCCCACTACTTTAGTCTGCAAAAACTGGTGAAACCGCTCGACTAATTCTTTGGCAAAGTCAGTTTCCTGTGGATCGACGCAGTAGTAGTTAAAGTTGAGACTCGAACCCCCCTCATCAAAATCAATAATTGGCCGACGTTTGAAGTCTTTATCTTTAGCAAAACAGACTGTCGTATCACACAAGTCTTTCAGCAAAACTGGGTCTTCTTGCTCTAATAGTTTGATTAATTCGTCCGAACCAAGAAATACGGTAGCACCGCCTATAGCTGCCTGATTGATACAGTAAAAAAAGCTGATGTAAGGAGAGTCGCCGACATAAGAACCATCGGTATGTAGGGGTTGAGCATTCTTGCTGTGGCGGTAGGCATTTTGGATGCTGCTATCGTATCTAATCTCCAGCCATTTCTCACCAATTCGCTTCCCTGTAACCGGGTCTTCTGATAACAGCATGCAGTCGCCAATGCCGTCGGAAACTCGATCCCAAAATTCATTGAGGCTAACGCTCGTATCGACACCAATAGTATGGACAATCTTCGCTGTTTGTAGTGCGGAACATACCTGTAGAGCAAAATCATCAATGCTCATGCCGGGTTTGAACTCAATTTGGTGGTGTAGCTGGGTAAATTTTGCAGTGCTTAACATCTGTCGGACTAAAAAAAATTTATATTATAATTGCTGTCTAATTGCTGTTTAGACTGGCAGGTAAATCTCAGACTATTTTAACTGCTGGGGTGCAGTACCCATAAACTCGGTGGAGGTAGTGTTTTTATCTTCGTCTACTCCTTCTTTGGAGACGATTTTATTGACGGTTGCCAGCAAAATTTTTAGATCGAGCCCCAGACTCCAGTGGTCGATATACCAAAGGTCAAGGGCAAACTTTTGTTCCCAGCTAATAGAATTACGACCATTTATCTGTGCCCAGCCGGTAATGCCCGGTTTAACTGCATGGCGGCGAGCTTGTTCCGGGGTATAGCGTTCGAGGTAGGCAGCAACAAAAGGACGGGGTCCAATAAAGCTCATATCACCTTTAAGCACGTTCCAGAGTTGAGGTAGCTCGTCAAGGCTACTCTGGCGGAGAAATTCCCCTAGGGGTGTCAGACGTTCCATATCGCCGAGTAAATTACCGTCACTATCTCTAGCATCGGTCATAGTGCGAAACTTGTAGAAAGTAAAAACGCGATTGTCTTTGCCCCCCCGAGGTTGAGAAAAAATAATGGGACTGCCCATTTGAAAATAGATCGCGATCGCCAAAATAGCAATAAATGGGAACAGCAGAATTAGCATCAAGCCCGCTAATACTCGATCCACTAAAGATTTAATCGTTCTACTCAACATTGTTTGGTTTTTTTGATAGTAATCTGTATAAGCGATCGCCTAGTAACTTTCTCGCTCTAGGTTACCAATTCTAGCGGCTCCCCTAAAGCAAGAGCATAAATTTCGCTGTATTGCCTGATGATATTTTGTACGTCATAGGTAGCAATTTTCTGACGACCGTTGTCTCCCAGTCGTTGTGCCTCTTGAGGGTTATCTACCAGTCGAGCGATCGCCTGACTCAAAGCGGCAATATCTCCCACTTCTACCAGTACTCCACAGTTATCGGCAAGTAGGTCTTGGATTCCTCGAATATTAGTGCCAATTACGGGAGTTCCGGCACAAAAAGCCTCCATAATGCTGCGGGGTAAGCCCTCTCTTTGAGAAGTAAGCAGCAGTAAATGACTGGCACAAATTAAAGCGGGAATATCGTAGCGGAAGCCCAAGCAATGCACCCGATCACTTAGGCCGAGTTCTGCCGCTAGCTGTTCTATTTCTGGGCGAGTATCTCCATCCCCCGCCAGGGCTAAATGTATTTCCGGTCGTTCGAGCTGTTTCAGTGCCATCAACTGGTCGCGGTGACGTTTGTTCGGCGTAAATTCAGCTACGGTCAAAATTAGTACGTCATCATCCTTGAGCCCTAATTCTTGGCGTATACCGTCTGTTTCTGAGACACTGACGCGATCGCGATCGTATTTATCTAGCTCTAAACCAATTCCGGGAGTATAAAAAATTCTCTCCTCCGGCAAGAGGCGATACTGTTTAGCCGCAGCTTCATCTTCGCGATTGATGGTAATTAGGTAATCTGTCCAGCGACCCCCCAGCCGTTCGAGATTGAGAAAGATTTGGTTGGTTAGAGGATTACCCTGGCGGTGGAAATGGAAGCCGTGAGCCGTATAAATCACCTGCGGTCTGGACTTAAGCTTAAGCCGACTGAGGGCATAACGAGTGACAAACGCCGCCACTGGCGTATGAACATGAACGAGATCGTAGTCACCCTGTAAAACAATTGCCTGGATTTGGGGTACGGCATTGGTTAAATTGCGGGGGTCGAGGGGATTCCGAGACCAGGGTACGTCCCAGACAGAATCTAAGGCGGCAACACAGGCGGGATTATCGGTAATGTCCACCGCTACTCCATCTACCTGCCAAGCTAACCCGCGATAGTGCGAAATGAAGGGCAGGATAAAATCTTCGATCGCGCCGGCAATAGTTGCAACGATTAACAACTTTTTCATGAGTTACACTGCTCCCAAATCGAACGCCACTTGCTCTGTTCTACTTCACTCAAGGGGATGCCTACTCGATGCTTGAGCAGCTTGAAGTTTAACCCCGTACCGATCGCCACGATATCTACGGCTGCCTTAGCCGCCTGTTCAATGACCCCCAAAGCAAATAAGTATTTCTTACTGTTTAAAGCCTTTTGCACGAGGGAAACTGACGTGTAGTATCTCCCCGGTAAAATCTTTTTCAAAGATAGGGTGCCAACTCGATAGCCCAGCATTACCTCCGGCAATTTGGCAAAGCGACTGTTATCAAAAGTCCGAATCATGAGGTCGGTATCTTCCGTTCTCAGTGCTTCGGGTCGATAGCGATGGGTCTGGAACCAGGATAGTCGGCCCATCCAGGTCGGGTGGGTCATGGGGAAACCGGCCCAGGGACGACGACAAATCTCTTCGTGGGATTCGATGGCGGGAAATGTGCCAGTCGGATTACTATCGTTATCGATCGCAATAATGTTAGTTGCCAGCAGATCTACTTCAGGATGATTTTCGAGATATGCGACCTGGGCTGCCAAGCGTTCGGGATAGGAAATATCATCGCCATCCATGCGGGCAAAGTATTTTCCCTGACTCAAATCGATCGCCTGATTTAGTCGATTAGGTAAATTGAGGTTTGTTCCGTCGGTAATAACCTTGATGCGCGGATCGTTAAAGCTACTGGCGATCGCCAAAGTGTCATCTTGGGAACCGTCGTCAATGAGAATTAATTCCCAGTTATCATAAGTCTGATTTAAAATTGAGTTTACTGCCGCCCTAATTGTGTTTTGGCAATTGTAAATGGGCATGCCAATGCTTACCAATGGCTTCATCATTAATAGCTTATTGTTGTTTATTATAAATTGATTTAATTAAAGATAATTATACATTTCAAGTCGCATTTTTTAAGGCCTACAAGATAAAATATTGATGATTTTTATAGAAAATAGCAAGTATACAACACCAAACAAATAATAGGCTATCACCAGTTTAATCTTGTCGATTAGCTAACGTCTTTTATCTCCAATAGCATTTTTTTACTAATTAAAATATTCACCATAGAACGCGACAACAAATGTCTATTGACTGACTTGGGAAAGCTTTATTTTGGTCGATTTACTAACAAAAATAATGTGACAGATAATACTCACAATACTCATGGTCACGAAGGTTAGAAGGAGACTGGAAGAGCTATAGCCGCACAGCCAAATTCCTCCCAGTCGGGTGGGCACTACTAGTGAGGGAATGACCAAAGACAGCCGATCTAGTAAGCCCATAATAAGCCCGTAAACAATCAAGCCAGGAATAAAGCACCAGTAACCCGTATTGATAATTACCTCCTCAACTGCCCCAAAAGCAAAGCCCCAGGACAGGCGATCGATGGGTGTTAGGGTTATGTAACTGGTAAAGTAATCTGCTGTCGCCCAACCCTTAAATGGAGCAATGCTACGGGGAACGTAGTAAAAAATATCGTAAACATAGCCTGCGAGGGGATAGGGCACAATCTCATGTACTCTATCGGTTGTGGTTGCTTCGACCACGGTAGTTAAAAGGGAAGTTCTTGCTACGTCGGTGCTGATGGTGCTGGCAATCAATTCGCCTACGGGCACATCATCATCGTGCTGCCATTTAAATACTGGTAGTAGTAGTGCCGCGACGAG
>JBCBIN010000246.1:0-6141 GCA_038524555.1 Cyanobacteria bacterium J06623_7
AAGTTTAGTACGGATAATAATTATTTGACTATTAATTATAAATATTCTGACATAGATTTATTAACAAAAATCACGGATAATTTATTTAACACTATCGTTGATGCTTATGATTCGGAGATAGAGGTAGTTGCCACCACATCTGACAGAGGTTTTAGTAATTTACGTTTGAGAAGAGTTTTTCAAAGCTATATTGAGCCGATAAGCTATGCGAACAAGGTTTGCTCTAAGAGAGACTTTTTGAGTTTTTAAGCATTCACAAATTATGAACAAAAAGAAGCAAAATAGTAAAGCGGATCTAACCTCAATTTAAGAGCCGATCGCGAGTGCCCCGGCGGAAGTAAAAGAGGTAATCGAGCGAGTTTTAAAGTTAGAGAAAGATAAGCTTTATCTCAAGACCCCGCGCAATATTAATGATGATATTCTCAATATTATTAAGCATGTGGTGTAATGAAGCCAAATTACCTACAACTGTGTAACTTTCGACAGTTTTATGGCACGACACCACAGATTAAGTTTGCCAGTGGCGATCGCACCCTAGACAGTTCCTACAACGGGGTGAACCCCCGCAATGGACTATCTAGCAATACGACGGTTATTTATGGCAACAATGATGCGGGAAAGACTTCGATTCTTAATGCTTTTACTTGGGTACTCTATGAAAAATTTACTGCTGCTTTTGCGTCTCCTGAATTATTGGTCAATCAAAGAAGCTTGGTCGAAGCTGCCCCAGAACAGGCGGTGGAATGTTGGGTAGAGCTACAGTTTGAGCGCGATCGCCAGATTTATCAGCTCAAGCGCAAGTGCTACGCCACGAGAAATGCCGAACACCGGGTAAGTTACTCTTCGGCGAATTTATTTATGCTAGTGGCGGGAGATGATGGACGTTGGTATCCACCGGTAGAAGCTCCAGAAGATATTATCAACCGAATTTTGCCAGCTAGTTTACATCAGTATCTTTTCTTTGATGGCGAAAGGATTGATGGTTTTTTTCGTTACGATCGCGATTCGGGAATTGCTGGGAGTAAAAGTTTTAGATCGAGGGATCGAACACTTAAAGAAAGCCAAGCTTAGTTTGCAGCTAGAGCTAGAAGCGTTAGGCGATGCCCAAGCTAAACAGCTAGTGAGTCAGCAGCTAGAGCTAGAGCAAAATCTAGTAGACATTACCCAGCAAATCGAGGAAATCACTCAAGAAGTAGCGCAATTGGAACGGCGTAAGGGAAATTTATCGCGCCAGCTACTAGAAATAAGTAGAGAGGATAAGATTTACCAGCACAAGCTTAAGGTAGTAAAGCAGCAAAAGCTGACTCGCAAAAATTTGCTTCAGAGCAAGAAAGAACTCAAGAGATTACTATCCCGGGATTGTCATCTCGTTTTTTTCCCACTATTAGCGATCGCCTGGTCGAGCTACTTCAAACGTTGCGCGATCGCGGACAGCTAGCGACGGGACTTAAACAGGAATTTATCGAGCAGTTATTAGAGCGGCGCAGTTGCCTCTGTGGATTAAGCCTTACTCCCGACACGGAGGCATATCGTAACGTCAAGTCTTGGCTCAAAAAAGCCGAACTAAAAAGCATCGAAGAAGCAGCAATTAGCCTCGAAGCGCAGGTAAATAATGTGGGTTCAGAATCCGAACGTTTTTGGCAGCAGCTTGATCGCCAACAGGCAGAAATTAAACAGCAGTATCTAGAACTCAATCGACAGTCAGCCGAGATTGAACAAGCTGATCGTCAGCTAAATAGCTTTCCCAATCGAGATTCCCAACAGCTACAGCAACAGCTAGAAAAGATTGAGGCGCAAATTGAAAAATTAATTTTAGAACAGGGAGAACTCCAGCAGCAGGATAGTCAGCGAGAAACAGAACGAGTTTTCCAGAGAGTAGCCAAGCATCAGCTTACAGAAAGCAAACAAAAGTTAGCACAAAGACGCATTTTTTTTAGTTACCGAAGCGGCGATCTCTAGATTGAGAGAAGTGAGAACTCGCCTCGAACAGCAATTTCGCCTGGCTCTAGAACAAAAAGTCAGGGAAATTTTTAGCTTTATTTCTTTTACTCCCTATCAACCTAAGCTAAGCAGTAGCTATGAATTAACTCTGGTAGAGCATACCGCCGGTATCGAAGCCCCCGTTGCCTCCTCGACAGGGGAAAATCAGATCTTGAGCTTGGCTTTCATTGGCGGGATTATTGATCGCGTGCGGGAATGGAGTAAAAACAATAGTTTAGTGGGTTACGATAGCAGTACTTTTCCCATCGTTATGGATTCTCCCTTTGGTAGCCTAGACCAAATCTATCGCCGCCAAGTAGCTAAAGCAGTACCGCAACTAGCCAATCAGCTCGTTATCTTAGTGACCAAAACTCAATGGCAAGGTGAGGTGGCGCAAGAGATCGCATCTCTAATTGGCGAAAAATATGTGTTAACCTATTACTCCCCAAAAGAGAACTGTAAAGCAGATGTTTTAGAAGTGGAACAGCAAGATTATCTCTTGGTTAAACCCAGTGCCAATAATTTTGAATATACTAAAATTGTTCCAATTAAAAGTGGCTTTGATAACTATTTATAACGGCTATTAATACCAGACATAGGTTATAACAGTGTAGATAGATAGCTTAGATTATTTCAATACAGTCATAGGGGCAGATATAGGAGTGAAGAGGTAAATGCTTTTCTTAGATCATACACAAGTTCAGTATTGCAAAATCCAAGGCGGAGATAAAACTCTATCGGGCTTGATCTATAACGATAATCTATTTATTCGAGAAAAATCTTTTCCCAAGGAAGAAATAGAGGCAGCAATTAAAGAGTGTCGGGAAGAATATCTCGACCATGAGGAGCGCTGTCAGATTGCTACTTTACTCGTCAAGGGCAGAAACAGCGTCGGCATTTGGATGCAAAACAATAAATATAAGTCCAAGATTATTCCTGGTTCGGCGGAATCTTCCCCCAAAACGTCAGCAGACGATAATAATTCTCAGTCTAAACCTAGTGGTCAACGTATCAGCGTCCGGCAATTGGCGGTAGAGATGCGTTCTGAACGAGGAGTAGAGATTAAAACTCGCCGTTACAAGCTGAAGCTATATCAACGTGCTTTTCTCGGCAATGAAGCTGTCGATTGGATTGTCAAAAAGATTAAGGTGTCTAGAGGCGATGCGATCGCCCTCGGTCAAAAAATGTTGGAGAAACAAATTTTTCAACATGTTAATAATGAACATTCGTTCAAAGACGAGCCCCTGTTCTATCGTTTTAATGAAGATGAGGGAAAAAGCATCTGGAATAGTAGCGTTTAGTACAGTGCATTTACACTAGTCCTGCCGAACGAGATCGTAAATATAGCCGTTTTCGTTTATTTTTCTATCTTTAAAGTTATTAGTTCGGGGATCGAGAATTGGGTGAATAATTAATAGTACATGATTTCTATTGGGGACAACTATAATGTCAGATGAATTGTCCCCAGGCGATCACTTTATGCTGGATTGACTTTAGCTCAGAAAATCTATCTGATTTAAAGGCTGATAATTAGGGAAAACTTGCTCTAGGCGATCGCTAGGAAGGCCTAAATGCTGCCGGACAATTGGCGTTAACACATCTCTAAAGTCTGTAGTTACGGCGAGATCTCTATTTTTATGTAGCGCCCCGGGAGTCAGCCCTCGCCAGTCGCCATATACCTTTCCGCCTTTGATGCTCCCCCCCAGTAACCACATGGCGTTACCATAACCATGGTCTGTACCTTTGTTGCCATTTTCTGCAAAGGTTCTGCCAAATTCTGACATGACGACGATTACCGTATCGTTCCAAATCGGTTTTAATCCGGCGACTAAGGTCGCTAAACCATTCCCTAAAGGTGACAGCAGGCGATTGAGCTGGGGATTCTGATTTATATGGCTATCCCAACCGCCAATTTCCATAAAGGCTAATTGAGTCTTCGCATCTCCCACCATTAGTTGCGCCACTTCTGCTGCATCATCGACAAAGCTATTGACGTTTTTTGCTCCTCTCGATGCCATCATCATTTCTCGGTTCAACTCAGATAGCACAATATCTCGTGCTTTCGTACCTTCTTGATAGGCTTTGCTCAATGGGTCCGAGCCGCTGTATAGCTGATTAAACGCCGCTCTTACGGGCAAACGGTCGGTCGGAATGGGTGCCGCCGAGTTTCTACCTGGTTTGAGGCTGGCAACTGCCATTTTTCCCTTAAGAATATGGGGTGTCTTAATTCCGACATTTAATGCCTGAGTTGGTCTGTCTTGGGGTAATTCTGCCAACAGGCGGTTCATCCAACCATCTTGAGTTTTGTTGTTTCCCGGCGTCCCGCTTTCCATGTAGTCTTGAGCCTGAAAATGCGATCGCTGTAGTACGGGAGAACCGCTAGCATGAACAAAAGCTAGCTGCTGACGATGCCAGAGAGGCAAAATGGCTTGTAGCTGGGGATGTAAACCGAAGTGACCGTCTAAATCTAGTACACCTCCCTGTTCTTGGGGATAGGGAACAGCAATTGTCGGTCTGGCTTCATAATATTCGGTCTCTTGGTGGGGCACAACTACGTTTAAGCCATCAATCGCTCCCCGCAGAAAGATTACTACCAGACGCTTACGACTATTGGCATGTACCTGTTTGGTCACCCAACTGTTTAAACCGATGGGGATTAATAAACTGCCCGTTGCCAAACCTGCTACGGTTAAAAATTGTCTTCTTTTCATACCGATTACCTTGATTATCGTCTCTTATGCTCTACTACGCCTATTTTTCCTAGCGATACATTGCCTCGGGACTGCCCATGACCAACGCTGCTTGAAGTTGTTTGGGTGTTTTGGCAACCACCTGCTTGGTGGAAGGCGATATTTCTCCCATATTGGCGGCTACCGTTTCTATGTCTACCGGACTGCTGCGATTTAAAACACCGTTAGCAATTGCTGTTGCCAATCCCGTTCTCTGTAGCATTGCCTGGGGATTGAGCCAAGCTGACTGAGTATTTTTATAGCCATCGGGGGTAGGGCAGTGAAAGACGGGCATTGATAATTGATGAAACATGCCTCTTAATCTGGGTAATCCGGGATCTACTATTTCTCCCATCCGTACCAGGGAGATAATGTATTGGAAAGGAGTAGTAAATTTTTGTCCGTAGTAGCTGGGGTCGTTAAACTCTGGACTATGAATGAGAGTATCCATAACCATGGCGATATTACCCCGACTATTGAGAAAGCTTTTGCTCAGACGTTCTACTAAAGATTCTGGAGGAACATCGGCAACAAAATATTGGGCTAGTTTGTAAGCGATAGAGCTAGCAGTTGCGGGATGATTGGCCAGGATTTGGAGGGCTTTTTCCCCTTCTTCTACGCCGCCACCGGCAATCTTATGTCCGAGAAATACTTTATCGGTGGGGTCGTGACGATTATGATTGAAGAAAAATCCTTTTTTATTGCCTCTAGTGCCCCGATTATCTACACTCCAACCCGTGAATATTCTCGCTAGGCTAATAATGTCATCCTGGCTATAGCCGCCGTTGATGCCTATAGTATGAAGCTCCATTACTTCACGAGCATAGTTCTCATTTAAACCCTGCTTGGTTCTTTTTCCCGCAGGACTGTTGGGGGCGATACTGGTTCGATTATCTAGATAAATTGACATCGCCGGATGTCGGGCGGTAGCTAACAATAAGCCATAAAAGTTACCCAAAGCGCGATCGCGAATCTGCTGTTCGTAATCATCCAACCAGAATTTGACCTGATTCTTGCGTAGATCGACATTAAAATGGCTAAGCCAAAAATCGACCATTACCTGCTGTAGCTGGCGCTCGGAATAAATAGCTCGGGCTATGTGAGCTTCGACTAGCTGTTTATTTAACCCTCCATTCAATTTATTATTTTTTTTGCGAATGGCAGCAACCTGCTGGACAGAAAGTTGAGGATCTTTGATTTTTTGGTTAGCGGCAATATTTTCTTGTAATAAGTTCATGCCGCCCCGACGGACTATGCCTAGACTATTGAGCTTACTAGCTAGTTTGGCAGACTCTCTAATGGAATCTGGCTTTAGCTGAGACTGGATATAGGCTTCTAAGCCGATTTTTGCTACTTGCTCTCTCTCTGCTGATGTGATGCCAAAGCTCAACCGAGATAGGACATGCTGTTGATGGGGTGATAATTGGCTTGC
>JBCBIN010000247.1:0-6107 GCA_038524555.1 Cyanobacteria bacterium J06623_7
CTCCAAGCCAACAATCTGAAATATTTGCATGATTTGCTTTCTGTTAAAGGTTTTGAGTAGAGCGATCGCCGCACCTTGAGGATCGGTAGGAATGGTAATAGTTCCTCCACTAGCCGTTCCCCCAGCGGTAGCCGCTAGCTGCTGAAGATTTTTGCTGGGGGCTAATTTATCTGCCTGACCCGCATTGAGATAGTCTCCTGCTTGCTTGATATCTTTAATTACTACTTGAGCGATCGTGCTGTAGGGGTATTTTTTGTTCGTAATCGCTTTTTGAGTCGTAGCAATTATATTTTGCCAGTTAGCCTCGTCCGGGGCGATTTCACCCAAGCTTTTACAACATAGGTGGAGCTTTTGGCGGCTTTCTGGGCTATCGGGTTGTTTAAACACCTGCAACATTTGCTTGAGGAGTTTGGTTACCTGCTGACCAAAATCAACTTGACCCGGTGCACCACCAGTAAGTAGCTGCTGGAGATACTGATCGAGAATGGCAAAGTTCGATTCTGCCTGCTGTAAAATTTCTACGGCATCCGCATCTTTGAAATCAGCAGAGCTTTCTAGGCGTTCAATTAAATCTTGTAAATGGTCGTAACCATTGAGAAATAATGTTTCCAACTTTTGATCGACATCAACTGGATTATCTTTCAGAATTTTGAAAGAGTCTTCTAAGCGATGGGCAGTTTTTTGAATACTGGTATAGCCCAACATTGCCGCACCACCTTTAACAGAGTGAGCAGCTCGAAACATCTCGTTAACAGTCTCGGTATCCTTGACGGACGTAGCCAACTGTAGAATTCCTTGCTCCAAAGTTTGCAGGTGTTCTTTTGCTTCTTCGATAAAATATCCGAGAATTCTCTGTTGATTAGCTGTATCCAAAGCCTATATCCCCCGTGTCTTTAACGCCGTAAAAATGTATATATAAAGCAATATATAATGACAAGTTTATCCCAGACTACATAAATTGGGTAGTTGATTTTCAATATTCAGTAAACGGGCATGACGATTGAGCCAAAACGACTTTAATCCAGCTTTAGCTGCCCCCTGATAGTCTTCTACCGGATTGTCGCCGATATGTAATGCTGCTTGGGATGTGACATTGTGTTTAGCTAGAGCAATATGAAAAATATTGGTTTCTGGTTTAGCAAAACCCGCCGTAGAAGAAATAGTCGTACTGTTAAAATACTTGTCTAGTTCAAGCAATTTTAGCACTTTTATTAAGCGGCTATCGAAGTTGGAAATAATGCCCAATTCAATACCGCGATCGCGCCATCGGTTTAGGCTCTTAACCGTATCGGGAAAGACACACCATGGATCTTTGGTGGCAAAATAGGCATATACCTCCGTAAAAAAAGCGGCAAAATCCTGAAATTTATCCTTTATCTCTAAACTCTTGAAAGTCTCGCTCACAACCTGCTGCCACCACGCAAATTCTTGCTGTTGAATGATGGCTAGCTCGGCGGGCGGAAATGCTAGGGGCGGTGCAGCTTTAAAGCTCGCAATAAATGCCGGTTGAATCTGTTCTGAGTCTGCTGTTACGCCATAGCGGGCAGCAAATTCCTGATAAATTTCACCGACGCTGGTTTTGAGGTCGAACAATGTACCCATGGCATCGAGAAAAATGACCTGAGGTGCTGGGTTTAGGAGGAGTTGAGGGGAGGAGGGCATCAATGGGAAGTAATGAGTAATGAGTGAGAAGGAGAAAATTTAATTGAGGTTTCTCTGTACCTCTTGTTGTACCGTTTGCCTCAGACCTTCGATAGTAGTGGCGCTATCTGTTTGATATGCCTGCCAGTAGTCTTTGAGATTGACCGGCGTGCCGATGGTGGTCATGATTTTTCTTTTACCCTTGGGCTTTGCTTGGTCGATCTGGAATACTTCTCGCTCCAGGCGATCTATCGTCGCAAAATAGCGTTCGGGAGTCGGATTTTCAGCCACGTAGCCATCATAAATGGCATCAAAGTTTAACAGACGGACAGTAGTTAGATAGATATGTTCGTAGTTGATTGTCGAATTTTTCTCTGTCTCTTCTAGGTTACGGAGAATAGACTGAACTTGATAAACCCGTTCGCGATCGGCTAATTGTACCCGAGAATTCAAGTCGAGCTTTGCTTCGCAATAATTGAGCATTTTAGCTCTAAGTATTTCTAGACGCTGATTCCAATCTTGAAGCCTATCGGCAACAACGCCATATTCTGTTTCCAAATCGGTTAGAACTCTCTTGGCGATCGCTCTTAAGCGACTATAGTTATTCCCATCTGCTGCTGGGACAATATTTACAGCAGTTTCTAATTCTGCTAGGGCGCGACTAACATCTTCTGCCGTTGCTTGGGGATAGCAGTATTTTAAGCTTACGGGGACTAAGTATAAGTCGGGAATCGTTCCTTCCTGCTTAGCTATTCTGCCCATGGCTTTAAAAGATAGCTCGAATGCCCCTGGACGAAAAGGAATCACCGTATCGTTTTGATAAGAACAACCCCCCTCGGGAAAGATAACCAGCTTACACTGTGGTTGCTGAAGAATTTTCAGGGTTTGAACCACACTAGGGCGATCGCCAACTCCCCGACGAATCGAATAAGCTCCTACCTGCTGCATCAGCCACCCTGTTGCGCCACGAAAGGCTTCGATCGCTACTACATAATTAAATAGCTGCCCCAAACGAGCCGATAATTGAAATATCACCACCGCATCATCGAGATTGGAATGATTCGGGAGATAGACAACCCGACGATCGGCGATCGCTCTTGTCTTGGCAATATCGGTTTCGCTAATGATTAATCTAAATTTGAAGGCAAAATAACCGACTAAATAGAAGATACTCTGAAGCAAGCGAATTAGCGGGATATTATGCTGCGGCGGAATAAATTTAGATTGGGACATCGACAAAAAACGGCGATCGCCAAAGAGATTAATTACTGACGTTACACAAAAGGGGACTAGTAAGAAATTAGCTATTAGCTATTAGCTTTTAAGCTGTTCATAGCTTACTTTCTTTAAGTAAGTTGTGTGGAAAATTAATCAACCCCTTTCCCTGTTCCCTTTTCCCTTTGACCAGCCTTAGCAGATAGCTCCGTAGATAACATCAGTTAATTAGACAGTAGCTCAACTAAAGGTTGAGTAATCCAATTAAAGCCGACAGTAAGCTGGTGTTTCAAGGTAGGTAAACGATAGAGATAGACTAAACGTCTGGCTACATATGCCATCGGGCCATCTAACTTTAAACCCAAACCGTTAATTGTGGCGTTATCCGTACCGAGGGTCATCATTTCCCCTAGGGGTTGATAGCGGAAAGATAGCAGGGGACGATTAGTTACCATGGCCCAAATATTCCAGGCGCAGTAGTCAGACTGTTGAAATGCCACCTGTGCCGTAGCAGGAAGAGAATTGCCGTCGCTATCGTAGCTATTGGCGGCATCACCCAGGGCAAAAATATCGTCTCTACCCTTAACCAAGAGATTGGGTTCGATTTCCAATAAACCGCCTTCGTCTTGTGGGAGGGGAAGCTTAGTAATTAGCTCCGAAACCCGGTTGCCCACCGTCCATAAAACCAGATCGACAGGGATAGTATCGACTTGAGCCTTATAAATTAGGGAAATGCTTTCTGCTTCTACCTTTTCTACTTCTGTTTCTAAATCCTGCCAGATTTGATATTTTTCCAAAGCTTCGATCGCCTTATTACGGTTAAATTCAGTACTGTTCTTGAGAATTGTCTCGCCCCGATCAATAATCCTAATTCTACCTTTATCTCCCAGACGATCCGCCAGTTTACAGGCCAATTCCACCCCACTGTAGCCACCACCAACTACCGCCAAGCGAATTTTATCCGGATCTTCTGCCTCCAACAATCTCAGTTCTTCTTGTAGTCGGTAAGCATCATTAAGGGAACGGAAAGGAAGGGCATGTTCTTTTGCTCCGGGCACTAAATCGACGGGGGTCTTACCTCCAGTAGAAAGCACTAGCTTGTCGTAAGCAATTTTGGTGTCATCCTGTAGAGTCACTTGTTTTTCTTCAAGGTCGATATCGGTAACGCTACCCTGTTGGAAAACCACGTCAGTATCAGCCAAAAGTTCGGCAAAGGGAGGGGCAATTTCCCAACTCTGCATCTCGTCAGTAATCAATTCGTACAGCAAAGGGGAAAACAAAAAGCGATCGCTCTTATCAATTAAAGTTATCTCTGGCTTATCTTCACTTTGCCAGGGAAATTCGCTCAGTCGCAGGGCAGTATACAAACCACCAAAACCACCACCGACAATACAAATTTTGATTGCACTCATAAATATTTTTGTTGTCCCATAGCTAATGCTCTATCTGTATTGATTCTAGCGATTCCCAGCAATTTGTGGTTCCCCAGCCGCTGTATACCCAACAAGATTATGAATTTTTGACTGTTGTCCCAAAGGATTAGCGAAACAGCACGTTGCGTAGGTGTCCTCCGTTGAAGTGACTGTTTCAAGAAGCTCTTTACGTCGTGTCACTGTCCTAAAGGACTCGCTTCGCTTCGCGCATATTGATTGTTGTCTGTTATCTGTTGACTGTTGACTGTTAACTGATAAACACGTACGACCAAGTGGAATAAATAAAGATTGCCACTGCTAATGCCGCTAATAAGGACTCAATAATATTGCCAATCAAAGACGCAATCACAATACCTGCACTAGCTTTTAACGCTTGTTGAGTTCTGGCGGAACCGTCTAAATTTCCGCGATAGGCATACTCCCCGACAAAAGCACCGATAATAGCGCCAAATAAAACTCCAATCAAAGGACCTCCAAAGGGTAAAGCGGGCAATAAACCGACAAAGCCCAAAACCATGCCGGCGATCGCTCCATACTGACTCCATTTACTGGCTCCCGACTGTTTCGCCCCAAAATAAAGAGCAATGTATTCGACTACAGCGCTAAGAATCAGAACAATAAAAATAAAAATCATGGGCAAACCAATACCGGCAAACCCTGTATAAATACTCCAACCTAAAATTGCTAATAAGATAATGCTGCTGCCCGGTAGCCCGGGAATTATCGCCCCAATTACCCCTAGCGCCATTACGCCTAAGACGATCCAATAAATAGTAGTTATATCCATACTCATTACTTATTACTCATTACTTGTTATTAAAGTCGTGGAGCAACGACACGGGCAAAACGATCTTGACGCTCCTGTAACTGGGGAGGAATACCGTTGGGGTATGTCTGCTTGATAATTGCCAATAACTGTTCGATTCGATTACCCGGATCGGGATGGGTGCTCATAAATTCTGGCTGTCCTCCCGCACCACCTCTAGCCGAATCGAGAATTTTCATTAGCTCCACAATGCCGACTGGGTTATAGCCCGCCTCTGTCATGAACTGGAAGCCCAGGAGATCGCTTTCTAACTCATCATCACGACCATATTTTAGATTGACCATTTGGTTTACTGCCTGAGCCAAAATAGCTGCCTGTCTGCCACTGCCAGGGCGATCGCTGGCGGCAATTCCGACTGCATTCACTAAAGCACTACCCAACTGTTGTTTGGCAAGATGTTCGGCTCCATGACGACCAATTACGTGACCGACTTCATGACCCAATACTCCCGCTAGCTGGGCTTCTGAATTTAAGCGGCTGAGGAGAGCGGCAGTAATAAACACCTGTCCTCCGGGAAGGGCAAAGGCATTTACCGTTCGTGGATCCCGCAGCAGATGGAAATCAAAAGGATAAGGCGAATTTCTGGCGGCTGAACTATTGACAACTCGATTCCCTACTTCTTCTACGTAATCTTGCAGCGTGCGATCGGGATATAAATTACCATGCTGTGCTGCCATCTTTCGTGCGGATTGACGACCGATGACAATTTCCTGTTGGGGAGACAGCTGTACCCGCTGCTTTTCTCCCGTAATTGGGTTTTCGCTTACGTTAGTGAAGTAGTTAAACATTCCAAAAACAGCGAAAATTGCTCCTATAACTAGGCGAACTAATAATCGACTCACTGGCTATTTGTTTGCTTTCAAAATTATTGTTAGCAGAATAGTATCATGAGCTTTAACAGCAACCGGCGTTTCTTTTCGCTTTATTAATCACTGATATCTTAAACAGGCAAGAGTGATTAATTGGTTCTCAAGCCTTGAGAGTCTTTAAAC
>JBCBIN010000248.1:0-6099 GCA_038524555.1 Cyanobacteria bacterium J06623_7
TATGATTCTTTAGATATAGTTAAAGATGCCTATAAAGCTTTACTTAGCTTTGAATGTTTGACTGAAGATAATTACAAACAAATATTTAGACAAGAAGTAAACAATTTTGTCGCCCAATATTATCAGCTAAAAACTTGCGATCACTCTGAGTTTCAGTGACCCTCAAATCTGCTTAAATCAAACTAAATAACTCATGCGGATATTCTCGAACTAGCTTATTAATTCACAACTAAAATTTCAGTCCCAACTATGCCTAAGCTAGAACTGAATTAATTAAGTATAAACAAGGTGAAAACTGCGCGAAATCGGAATTTCGATTCGGCTAAACCAGAGTGCTGAGATGTTGAATTAGTTGCGGTGCTTGGTGCACTCCTTCGATTTTTTGGGCGGGCTGCCCATCTTTAAACAAGACCAGAGTTGGTAATGCTTCAACCTGATACTTAGAAGCCAGATTGGGATACTTATCCGTGTCGATTTTGACTACTTGAAGGCGATCGCGTAAAGTTGCGCCAACTTGCTCTAAAATGGGGCTCATCATCTGACAGGGGCCACACCAAGTCGCGTAGAAATCTACCAAAACGGGAGTGTTTGAATGTGCTAGTAAATCTTCAAAACTGGAAAATTGTTTTTTAACTGCCATAGCGATCGCCTGATGTAATGGTTACTAAATTAGTCGCCAAGAGAAAATTTAGTCTGAGAGACTGATTAGCCTATATGATAGCTAAGTTAATTAAAAAGCTAGGTATTTTTATTTAGTTTCTTAAGCTTATTTGAGAGGGGCAAAATATGGAGTTACTGCCAGAAAGTTTGAGACAGCTACAAGATAAAGTAGCAATAGTTACGGGTGCTTCTAGAGGAATTGGTCGGGCAACAGCATTGGCACTATCTAGCCAGGGAGCAAAAGTCGTAATTAACTATGCTCGTTCGAGTGAAGCAGCAGAAGCTACGGTGGAAGAAATTGTGGCTGCAGGGGGAGAAGCGATTGCCATTCAAGCCGATGTTTCTCAAAGCGAGGAGGTAGACAACCTAATTAAAACCACCTTAGATAAATTTGGTCGAATTGATGTGCTGGTGAACAATGCGGGCATTACCAGAGATACTCTTTTACTGCGGATGAAGCCGGAACAGTGGCAAGCGGTAATCGACCTCAACCTTACTGGCGTGTTTCTGTGTACTAAAGCCGTCAGCAAAACTATGCTCAAGCAGCGTAGCGGCAGAATTGTTAACATCACCTCCGTTTCGGGTCAAATGGGTTTGCCCGGACAAGCTAACTACAGTGCGGCTAAGGCGGGAGTTATTGGCTTTACCAAAACCGTAGCCAAAGAGTTAGCCAATCGTGGGGTTACCGTCAATGCTGTTGCCCCCGGGTTTATTGAAACCGACATGACCAAAGATTTAAAGTCAGACGATATTGTTAACGCGATTCCTCTTGGTCGCTATGGCAAGCCAGAAGAAGTAGCAGGAACGATTCGCTTTCTCGTCTCAGACCCCTCAGCAGCATATATTACCGGTCAGGTATTTAATGTCGATGGTGGCATGGTGATGGCTTGAATCATTGAGGTATCCGCCCATCAGATTTAATGTTCTGGTAAGGGGTACTTATTGTTCAATGCTTAACGGTAATTCTTGGGGTAATTCTTGGATTCGTCGGGCTAAGTCATCGCCGGATTCATGGTTATATAGCACCATGGTAGTAGTCTCGTTCCGTTCAAAGCCAATGCGCTCGTAGAAACTCTGCTGGTGAGTAGTGGTCAAATAAACTCGCTCCACCCGGCTAACCAGAGGATGGGACAAAACCGTCTGGACTAGCTTTCTACCCAAACCCCGACCCTGATAACCCGGATCGACAATCACATCCCAAATAGCAGCGCGATAAATGCCGTCAGATGTGGCTCTGGCAAAACCAATCAGGCGATCGCCATCCCAAACAGTAACGACGGGATTGCTATTAATTATTGCTACTTCTAAGTCGTCTATATTTCGCGATCGCGCCCAAAAAGCAGTTCTGGCAAACAGGTCTTGTAACTGTTTCAGGTCTACTTTCGATTTATCGGCACAAAACTGAATATGACTACAATCCATTGAGGTTTATTCCTTGTGATATTGATCTGAAAAACCAGCCCAATTTGCGTTTAAAACTAGCTTATCGATTGTCCATCAGAGTAAGCTCAAACGTTACTCATAACTTTAGGGCTTGATTAAATATTATCGTTATCTTTGCAAATTTTTGGCTAATCAGTCAGATTTTGTATCTTTATCTCCTGACATCTTAATCTAGTTAGACGGCAATTTTGTCTATCTTAAACGGTTATTTTTTAGCCACGATCGCAGGGTAAACTAGCTGAGAGTCCAGCAAAAACTATGTTCGAAATTTCAAAAGTAAGGCTAGAGAGTAGCGACTAAAAATAAGACGCAAAAAATTAGGCGTGAACAACAATTAACCCGGCTACATATTTAGTTAACTATCAACTAACGATCGACAATTTCTATGATTACCATCGCTCTACCAAAAGGTGCTTTATTAAAAGACAGTATTGAGCTGTTTAATAATTTAGGTCTAGACTTTAGTGCCTTCCTCGACAAAGCCAACCGTCAGCTACAAATTACCGATCCGACCAACACGGCTAGAGCATTATTAGTTCGAGCGCAGGATGTTCCGGTATACGTAGAATACGGTCAGGCGCAGTTAGGTATCGTCGGCTATGATGTGTTGCGAGAAAAACAGCCAGAGGTAGCTAACTTAGTCGATTTAGAGTTTGGTTACTGCCGTCTTTCGGTTGCTGTACCTGCGAGCAGTTCCTATCGACGTTCGGTAGAGTTGCCCCCTCATGGTAGAGTTGCTTCCAAGTTTGTTAATTGTGCCAAAGAGCATTTTGATAGTATTGACCTGCCCGTAGAAATTGTGCCCCTCTCGGGTTCGGTAGAATTAGGACCCATCACCGGCATGTCTGAGGCGATCGTCGATTTAGTTTCTACGGGTAAAACCCTCAAGGAAAATGGTCTGATTGAAATTGATGTTCTGTATGAAAGCAGTGCTCGGTTAATTGCTCATCCCCTCAGCTATCGCTTTAATCGAGATAACATTAACGATTTAGTCTCACAACTAAAAACTTAACATTTCTCAATCTTGTTGCCATAATTAAGATAGTGAGCAATTCATGACTTGCTCCCGATATTCTGCATCCACCACCGCTCAAATATATGACCATTGCCGCGAACCAGTCAGCTAAAGCCAAAGATCGGGATAATGATTGGCGGTTGTTTCTCAAGTTAATTCCCTATGCCAGTAAAAGTCGCGGAACGCTGGTTATTTGTCTAATTCTGCTCATTCCTTTAGCGATCGCCGGTTCGATCCAGCCGCTAATTGTCGGTCAGGCAATATCCTTACTCAAAGAGGAGCCCACCTGGAGTTTTCTGAGGAATGTCTCTGTTAGTCAGGGAATTAATCTACTTTCAGGGCTGCTAATGCTGACGATCTTAATTCGGCTGATGTTCGCCTCCCTTCAGGGTTATTTAGTACAGAAAATCGGGCAGGAAATTACCGCCGAGGTGCGCCAGGATTTATTCGCCCACGTGACTTCTTTGGCTTCGAGCTTTTTTGATCGTACTCCTGTCGGCAAGTTAATTACGCGTATTGCCAGTGATGTTGAGGCTTTGGGCAATGTCTTTGCCAGCGGTGCCGTCGGCGTCGTCAGCGATTTTGTCTCGATTGTGGCGATTGTGGTCATGATTTACCTGACCAACTGGAAGCTAGCGTCCATTCTGGTGTTTATGCTGATTCCGGTAACGGCACTAATTATTTATTTTCAACAGCAGTATCGTAAGGCGAACTATAAAGCCCGGGAAGAACTCTCCCAGTTAAACTCCATGCTGCAAGAGAATATTGCCGGTATTAATATCGTTCAGCTATTTCGTCGGGAAGTCTATAACGGCGAAATGTATCGCTCAATCAACGAACGCTATCGTTTAGAGGTGGATAAAACTATCTTTCACGATTCTGCCGTATCCGCTACTCTCGAATGGATCGCCCTCGTGGCGATCGCGGCAGTTCTTTGGTTGGGTGGAGTGCTGGTGTTGCAAGACTCCATGACTTTTGGGGCTCTCTCGGCGTTTATTCTCTATGCCCAGCGATTATTTAATCCCCTGCGACAGTTTGCCGACAAATTTACTATGTTTCAGTCTGGATTTACGGCGATCGAACGTATTACCGAACTGTTGAACGAACCGGTAGAAATTAAAGATCGAGTGATTACCCTGGCGGAAGGACATCGTACCCTACTCACCGATAATGCTGCGGGAGATCGAACTGGGGAAATAAAGTTTGAAAATGTCTGGTTTGGCTATAAAGCCGATGAATACGTCATCAAAAATCTTGATTTCACCATCAAACCAGGGGAAAAAGTCGCTCTAGTTGGCCCCACCGGTGCGGGTAAAAGTTCGATTATTCGCTTACTCTGTCGCCTCTACGAACCCAGCAAGGGCAGAATTTTGGTCGATGGCATTGACATTAGAGATATTCCCCAGGCAGATTTACGCCGCTATATCGGTGTGATTTTACAAGAAAGTTTTCTCTTTGCCGGAGACGTAAAGCGCAACATTACTTTAGGAGATAATTACTCCTTAGAGGAAGTACGGGAGGCGGCAAAACTAGTCAACATCGATCGCTTCATTGAAGATTTACCCCAAGGCTACGATACAGTTTTGCGGGAAAGAGGAACCAATTTGTCTGGCGGACAAAAACAGCTATTGGCTTTTGCCCGGGTGGCGATTCGCAATCCTCACGTGCTAGTTCTAGACGAGGCAACCTCTAGTTTGGACGTCTCTACCGAAGCTTTGATTCAGTCAGCCTTAGACCATATTTTAGAAAATCGTTCGGCAATTATTATTGCTCACCGTCTGTCTACAATTCGTAATGTAGATAAAATTCTCGTCTTGAAGCGCGGCGAATTAGTCGAATCTGGCAGTCACGACGAATTGTTACAGGTCGATGGTTTGTATTCTAGTTTGTATAAGCTACAGATGTTGGGGCAATGAAAAAATATGAAGTATAAGGTAAAAAATCTAGTATTTATGGCAGCAAGACGTTAGTTATGGAAAATAGTTTAGCGATCGCCCTTTCAATTTTATTTTGGCTAAGTCCCATCGCTCTAACAATTCATTTAGCGCTTAAAAGAACTGAATCCAATGCCTATAAGAAAAGATTGGGCTATGTTTACGGTAGTCTTTGGGCGATCGCCTTACTCGGCTACGGTTGGCTATTTATTCAGTAAATTCGACGATAGCTGCTTTAATTCTGGCATTAGTTGGGCAAAAGCAACGCCTCGATGGCTAACCCTACTCTTGGTTGCGGCGGGCATTTCCGCAAAAGTCTGTTGTTCCCTGGGCACATAAAAAATCGGATCGTAACCAAAGCCCCCATCTCCTTTGGGAGAGTGTAATATTTCTCCGGGACAGATTCCTTCAGTTTCGAGAACAATCTTACCTTTTGGATTGGCGATCGCGATCGCGCAGATAAATTTTGCCTGGCGGTTGGCGGTATCGTCTGATTCAGCTAGTTCACGTAGTAAACGATTAATTCGCTCCTTGTCTGTGGAACCATAACGTGCCGAATATAGTCCTGGGGCACCGTCTAAAGCATCTACCGCTAGTCCTGAATCATCGGCGATCGACCATTGACCTACTGCCTTGGCTACTTCTGTGGCTTTGAGACGAGCATTAGCGATAAAGGTAGTTCCAGTTTCATCAACATCTATTTCTGCTGGTTTTAATGCTAGTTCCCAGGGTAAATCGACCAAATATTCTTGAATTTCGGCTAGTTTACCGGGATTTCCCGTAGCGACGATAAGCTTATTCACAGTTCAAGTTGAAGGTTTAAGACTGATAGATTATTTCTCGTCAATTTACCATGAATATTGTACTTAACTACCTCTGGCTATCTATTTTTCATATAGTACGCCTGATGTGGATTAGTTTCGTTCGAGTTTGCTAGTTTTTAGCTATCAGCTATCAGAAAAACTTTAAAATTTGAGTTTCTTAGATAGACAAGCCAGAAAATTTTATCTTTGGAGAACGTATTTAAAGGGTTCCAAAATTATTTAA
>JBCBIN010000249.1:0-6093 GCA_038524555.1 Cyanobacteria bacterium J06623_7
GGTCGTTTTAATTAATCCTTCACTGTTGAAAACGATACTTGTTATGGATTAATACTTCGCTTATCTTGCCTCGTTTTGAGCTAACGGTATTAATTGTTCTAGTTGCCTGTACCTCAATTACTTCGTAGCGTGGATCGCGATAGAGGTCTTTGATAAACGGCGCGGCAGAATTACTGGCTAAAATCTGACAGCCTCGATCTGTCAGGCGATCACATAGTTGTTTTAAGCCGATCTGTTCTGCTTCACCAAAACCATTCATGCTATATCCGGTAAATGAAGAGGTGCTAGATAGAGGATGATAGGGAGGATCGAAATAGATAAATGAACCCTGGCTAGCATTGGCTACCACCTGCTCGAAATCGTAATTATGGATATCTACTTGTCCCTGATTGAGATAGCGGCTAACTGCCTTGATCGTGTCATAATCGGCAATAGTCGGATTTTTATATTTACCGTAGGGAACATTAAACTGACCGCTACTGTTGACGCGAAATAGTCCATTAAAGCAGGTTTTGTTCAGATAAATAATTCTCGCGGCTCGCTCTACGGGAGTAAGCTGACTGTATTTACTGCCCCGATCTTGTTCTCTTTGCTGATAGTAATATTCTTTAGAATTATTGGCACGATGGCGATCGCAGAGTTCGAGTAAGGCTTCCGGTTCATCTTTAATCACCCGATAGCAGTTAATTAACTCGCTATTGGTGTCGTTAATGACTGCATTTTTTGGCTGTAAATTAAATAAGACTGCTCCCGCACCGATAAAAGGTTCGTAGTATCGTTCGTACTCAACGGGAATGTACTTAGAAATTTCCGGCAATAACTGTCTTTTGCCTCCCGCCCATTTGAGAAAAGGCTGTGCTTTGGCTAGATATGGCTGCTCAGAAAATCTTGGTGGTGGCGGAGAGATATTTTCTGGCATTGTAGACTTATTGGTTCGATCTTGACTGAGAAAATAGCCGGGGAAACCTAACTGCAAATACACCCATTACAGATTAGCTTGGTTCTTCGGAATGTCAAAGCATTGTTTTGCTCCACCAGCATACAACCTTGTTGACTTAAAAGCCAATTAAAAAATCTATCTTACTTTTGGGGCACGAGGATATTTAATTCTTCTATCATTTCTAACAGCTCATCTCGGTCAAATTCTTCCAGCCATCTCCATTAGCTATTTTTGTATTCTTCTAAAAGTTGGGGTAGATAATCATAGCCATCAACGCCAATTGAGCCGATAATTTGCGATCGCTTTTGTCCGAGAATACGATTGAATTCTTCCAGTCCGATTTGTCCCTGGAGGATGGAGAGCAAGCCAGCAACCTGTCGCCATTCAACGGAATTGATGCGTTCGAGGAGATACATACCCAAACTACCGTAGGTAACAGCAGCAACGCGGTCTTCTATGCTGTAGTAGGCTTCTGCTAGATAAGCGTAGCTCAATCCCTGGAGATAAATATCGCGGGAATATTGTGCTAGTTTTACTCCCTGATTTAGAGCAGCGATCGCCGAGGTGGGCTGTTCGAGAATTACATAGGCAATACCCAAGCTACTGTGGCCAAAAGCCTGACTTTGAGAATCATTGAGCTTCTGTGCCAGTTCGACTCCCTGTTCGAGATAGCGTACTGCCTCACTGTAGTCTTCTGCTGCCATACTATCTAGCTGGCGGGCGGCAAATACCCGAGCATAGCCCAGATTAACCGAGGCGTTGGCTTCACCCAGCTTATCTCCTACCTGACGGGCGGCAATTAAGGCTCTTTGGCTGTATTTAATCGCCTCGCTATAGTTTTTTAGGTTAACGTTGGTACGACTGAGATGATTGAGGCTGGCCACTTCGCAAAAATAATCGTCAGCGGCGATCGCAATTTCTAGAGCTTCTTGGTGGAAGGAGATCGCTTTATCGTAGGCTCCTGCTGTCCGTTGAGAATAGCCTAGGAGAGTGAGAATACGCGCTTTATCTTCCGTACCTTCTACCTGCTTGAGAGGTTCGTCGAAATAGTCTAGGGTGTCTTGGAGATAGTCTCCGGAGAAGGAAGCAAACACGCCGCTATAGAGGGGGAAATCGGGGCGTTGGGCAAAGGTTCTGAGAATTTGTAGCATCATCAGAAAACAGCCGTCAGCAAGGGCTGGTCTGGTATTAGAAAATGCCTGCCAGAGTTCGCACCAAATTGAGGCAAAAGTTAGCAGGGTGCTGTAGGATAGCTCTCTACCAAACTTAGCATTATAGGGCTGCTGGTCGTACCAGGTAACTAGACCCCGCTGGAGATACTGTAGTAAAATTGCTAGTTCGATCCAGGCTCGTAGTTCCAAGTTGTTGGCAATTCGGGCAAAATTAGTCGCCGACTGCTGCTGTGCCAGGGTTTGAAATAGCTGTTTGGGTAAGGGACTGGTAATTTTTTGCGCCCAGATTCTCCAGGGATTGGGTTTTTCGGCACCAAAACCAGAGAAGTTGCTGCCCCCATACATCCAGCTGACCAAATTGTCCTCTAAAGCGGTGAAGGACTTTAGACCTGAATCTATCCCCGTGGCGATTTGCTGTAATTCTTGAGCGATCTGAGCATCGTCTTGAGCTTTGGCTGCCCGCAGCAGATTTTGCCCGAGACGGGAGAGTTCATCGAGATTGAGAGGATTTTCTAAGTTGGGATCGAGAACATCAATCGTCCGCAAAAAATAGTCATCGCGATCGCCTTCAATAATTATCTGAGCTGTTTCATCAATTTCGGCAGCTACCTGATTTTCTTCTAGCCATCGTTGCCACTGCTTCTCAATCGTTTTTAAAGCTCGTAGGATTCTAGTCGCCTTGAGCTTCGTTTCTAGCTGTGCCTCGGCAGTAGCGATTCTTTGACTCAAACAGCGCTCTAATATTTCCCCAGTACCGGGTTCTACCTCTTCCACTAGAAGTTTATAAACTCTTTCTACCGAGCTGATTTTGCCCTGAAGGGTGAGCTCAACAATCCGATCTATGAAAGTAAAATAGCGATCGCTTAATGATTCGGACACAATAACAGTTTAAATGGCTGAAAAGGATATTATACCGTTTTGAACTATGGCACTAGTTCATTTCATTTACCATTTAACATTTAGCATTTACCATTGCTTTTATAGCAGTCTTAATCCGGCAATACAGTCTGTTCTTAAGAATCAAGGCAAGAAAAGTAAAACGTCCGGTGTTTAATGTTTAATGTGTTTAATGTTTCGTGTTAAATCCGCCATCGGCTAGCAATGACCCAAGCTAAGATCAAACTGTTTATTGTCGATCGCGATTCCATTTTTCGGCTGGGATTGCGCACTGCGATCGCTCAATATGCGGATTTTGAAGTGTTGGGGGAAGGAGATCTGAGTGAAGACACGGTGCGAGAGTTGACTCAGGGCATCGTCTTAAATGTACTAGTGCTGGGAATTAGCTATGGTGATGGGGCAGAAGCTTGTCTGGCATTAACCCAACAGTTGCGAGGATTATATCCTCAGTTGCCTCTTTTTTTGCTGACTCCCGATTTTTCCCCTCGACAGGTGGCTAAGTTAAAGTCTTGGGGCGTTAAAGGCAATTGCGATCGCGCTGCTAGCATCAGTCATTTAGTCGAAGGTCTACATGCCGTTGCTTACGGTGAAACTTACTGGGATATGCCAACTACTCGGACTCCAGTTTGGCAACAGGCTCTAGCTAAAATTAGTCAGTCGGGACGCATTGAGCTAGAACAAACCCTCCAAGAAATCGAGGCAAAGTTAGCCAATTCTAATTTATCTGATTGGGAACGGGTATTTCTGGTCGGACGAAAGCGGGAGTTACAGTCCGCACGCTGGTTATCTACTAGGTTGATAGCAGAGGAGATTACTTTAAAAGAGGATAGAGCGGCTAGGGAAGCAAACTCGGGGTCAATCGTGCCCATCTCGCCTACCGAGTTAGCAGCCTTGCCGGAATTTGCCGAGTCGGCGAACCAAAAAATTTTTGAACGGGTAGTTACCGATGTTCAAATCGGTTTAAATAATCGGACTCAGATTCCCTTAGAGCTGGATATTCTTCAGGCTCAAGTAGCTAAAAGTTTATGCCACTTAATTCTCCAACGCTTGAGTGAAACGATGGCACAAATTCCTATTGCCAACAGTTTAGATCGCAACTACCTGCCCTATCTGGAAGCTCTTTGGCAGTGGTGTACCGGCAGCTTTTTTGTCCGGCACTACGGAGAGCTAGATACCGATGAATCAGACCAGCTAGAAATTATCTATCAGGAGGAGTGGGAAACGGTGCAACGCAATATTTTGGACGAGCTTTATGGCTTACCAGAATTATTTGATTATTTATTGGGCAAGCCGGGATTATTAATTGATAACGTCGTCTATGCCTCTAATGACCCAGAAGCGATCGCCAGAATTGAGTTCCTCCTCCATAACTTGATTATTCATGTGGCTAACGGAGTCATGCAGGTCGTACTAAACAATTTCTATGACCTGGAAGTGTTCAAATATCGTCTCTATCGTCCCCAATACCGGAGCGATCGAGCAATTGCCCGCTTTCGCAATCAGCTATCTTGGCGCTATCGTCAGGAGTATTATTTTACCCATCCCCAAAATATCTTTGAAAGTCGTCATCGCCTACTGGTAATTAGCAGCGGTGCTGTCCGAGATACCTATGTTTATGCACCTCGCAAAGCCGAGCTAGAGCAGCTTCAGGGTATTCCTTGGCTATCGACAATGGTGATTGAGGTTCGAGATGCAGTTGCCCCGTTAGTCCGCAAAGCGATCGCTTTTGTTGGTAGTGGCGTGATATTTGTCTTGACTCAGGTGGTGGGCAAGGGTTTGGGATTAGTCGGCAAGGGTATTATTCAGGGAATTGGCAGCACGATTGAAGATGTTTCCCAAAACAAAAAAAAACCCCGACCTTAAAGCTAGGAAGGGGCAGAAACGAATTAATCAGATTAGTTTAGATTAGATTAGAAGCTGTTACAAAGAGAAATTAACCATCGCTACGGTTAGTATCGGTATCCCGGTCTAACAAATCTTCGAGGAATTGGAATGAGATATCGTTGGCTTCCTCACTCAAATCGGTAGTGATTTCTCCATCTGTGCCTTCTTTATCTAGTTCAGAATTGCTGCTAACGCTATCCTTGTCTAGAGTGTCCAGCCAATCGGAGATGCTATCGCTATCGCGCTTGGGAGTTTCCAAACTGTCTAACCACTCAGAGATATTGTTCATATCGTTTGCTGGGTTATCATTAGCATCAGCTACTTTAGTAGCGCTATCTCCCGGCAGTTCGAGAGAAACAGTATCGCTAGAATCTGACTCGGCAAAACCAAGATCGTCTAGATTAATCTCCGCTGCGCCAATGTCGGGGGCTTCATCTAAGTTAAGTTCGGTGCTGGCTTCAACGTCTTCAAAAGTAATTTCTGACAGATTATAGCTAGTGGTGCGATCTTCATCGAGATCGAAACCAATCTCATCTAAGTTGCCATTGATTTCAGTATCGGCATTATCGAGGCTAATCTCATCCAGAGAGAGTTCGGTATCGGCATTATCAAAGGTAATTTCTTCGAGACTGGCATTAACATTGCTATCGACATCTCCCAGAGTTATTTCATCTAGGTCGAGGTCGGCAGTATTAGTTACACTGTCTAGCGTCATATCAGATAAATCAATATCACCAACTTCCGTAGTTTCGGCATCGGCGATTACATTATCAGCAAAGCTAGCTTTATTACTGTCGGTCGAGAAGTCAAAGGAGGTTTCAAAAGTCTCAAACTCTTGCTGGTCAACTGAAGATGTTGACGCTCTATCTGATGCTTCTGAGCCATCTCGAGCAAATAACCCGGCAGCGGCAACTCCACCTATAGCAGCAGCCCCACCGGCAATCGCGGCTCCACCTGGATTAATACTACCAGTAACCTCTTGAGGGCGATCTAGATCAATATCGGGAGTGGCAATATTACCCACATCTAAATTGACATCAGGAACATCCACATCAGGAGTATCCAGCGAAATATTCGTATCTAGATCGACATCGGGAGTGGCAATACTACCCGCATCTAAATTGACATCGGGAATATCCACATCAGGAGTATCCAGCGAAATATCCGTATCTAGATCGACATCGGGAGTGGCAATACTAC
>JBCBIN010000250.1:0-6091 GCA_038524555.1 Cyanobacteria bacterium J06623_7
GGCTTCAATGCCTATTATTCTGTTGACCATCAAATTTTGTCCGAACTATTGTTTGCATATAGCGCTTCAAAAGAAATAAGACATTAGATATAGGATTGGATTATTAACTAGGTCTAAAATTGGCAATCGAGCAGTAGAGTTTGTTTCTAGCTTAAATTCGAGAGAGATTCTACATAGAAAGCAATACCGTTATTTCCTTCTAAGCGATAATCATCGTCACTGGCTAGAATTTCATCTTTTTCCGCCGCTGAAGAGGTGAGTACATGAAGATCAGATTCGACATTATAAAGACGATACATAGGAATAGTTCCCGTCTGTCGCTGTTCGTAGCCATAATAGGCAATGCCTTCGGCACTATAGTTGCTCAGATTATCTTCGATATATTCTCTTTCTACCTGAGAAATAGTATATAGATGACCTCCCGTACTCTGATTGAAGAAGCGATAAACGGGTTTTGCTCCGGTTAGTCTATCTTCTGCCGATTCAAAGGAAGTTCCTGCGAGAGTGTATCGGTCGAGATTATTGGCAATATAGTCCCGTTCGACAACGGATGCGGTATAGAAATTAACCCCAGTACTCCGGTGGCGAAAATGATAGACCAAATTATCGGCTAAATTTTCTGATGAGGGAAAAGCCGTGGGATTACTACGCCTTCTAATCTCGGCTACGGCATTATAAACGTTGACTCGTAAATAAGTGGTTTCGGTATTGATGACGTTATCATCTTCATCATCACCATCAAAAATGCGATCGCCCGTACTGCGTAGAATTTCATTTACTTCGGCCGGGGTTAAAATGCGATCGTTAAATCTTAGCGAGGCTTCCTGTAGTAAGGCTACGGTTCCGGCGATATGGGGGACAGCCTGACTCGTTCCGGCATTCTCGCCAATTTTATTGTCTGGTACGGTACTGGTAATAATTGCGCCAGGGGCCAAAATAAAGTTGTCGGTGTCTAATCTTTGACTGAAGCCAGGAATACGATCTGCTCCCGTACTAAAATCAATGCTGCCATCCTGCCATACTGATAAGCCCTCACTGCCATCCTGCCACACTGCACCCACGGCGATGGTGCTAGAAATGGAGGGAAATGCAATTCCTGAACGCTCATCACTACGGTCTTGATTGGCAAAATAATTATTTCCTGCCGCTGCAACTACCGTCACTCCTACCTCTTCCAAACGGCGAATGTCATCGCTGAGGATATCTCCGGGAATAACTGAATCGGGGGTAAAAAAGCCGGCTCCTAAGGATAGATTGACGGCGGTGATATTATACTCTTCTTGATATTCGTAAACCCACTGTAAAGCAGCTTCAATTTTACTAACCGGAGCATCTCCATTGCGGTCTAATGCTCGCAAGCCAATTAAACCCACATCGGTAGCGACCCCAATAGACTCGTCTGTAGCGCCAATCGTCCCCGCAATATGAGTTCCATGTCCCACCGGATCGCTAGGATCGTTATCAGAATCGATGAAATCATAACCAGCAACGTAGTTAGGTGCAATTAAGGAATGATTAGTATCTAGTCCCGTATCAATTACAGCAACGCTAAAGCCGCTACCGTCAATCCCTGCAAAATCGGAATCGTTACGCAATCGTGTCAAGCCCATCAAATCGAAGGCGGGGTTCTCTCCCCTTGCCTGTTGGCTGTTTAACTCATTAATATTTTCTAACGGCGAAATTCTGACTAAAGGTGGTTCGAGTCGAAATTCCTCCACCGTAAATGAATTTAAATCAAAATCCTGAGGGTCTAAATAATTTTGAAAATCTGCTACAGCCTCTCTATTGTTAGGGGTTAAAGCGTAATTACGATCGGCTCGAATCATGGATATATAAACAAAAATCTAGTTATATACCACAAGTATCATGCTGCGTGTTACAAGATTTGAGCATATCTGCGAACGGAATGTGAATTTTTAGTCAAGCTTGCTGTTGCCAAAGTCGCAAACGAACTAAAAACTCTTGCCAGTATTGGCTTAAGTCCTCCTCGTTAAGTAAGAATAGCTGAGCCTCTTGATCGGGTAACGCGATCGCAATTAGGGCGCGATCAATCTGTACATTGTATAAATGATTAATTGCCGCAGTATAGGCAGTAATTTGCAAACAATAATCGGTAATCCATTCGAGCTTTTTGGGTTTGGAGGCAGTTTTCCAGTCAAAAACACACAGTTCTCCAGCCCACGTTCCCAGGCAGTCTAAACGTCCAGCGTATTGTTGTTCGGCGTGATACACCGCAGATTCAACTAAGTGAACCTCGTCGATAGATTTCAGAGTAGCTTCAATCGATTGCCAGTAAGGATTAGCGGGGACATCCTCTGGTAAATCTTGACCGGCTAAAAAATAGTCGATCGCCTTATGAATTGATGTGCCACGACGACAGGCTTGGGTGCTAATTTGCTGGGCTTGCTGATAACCAACCCGCTTACGCCATCTTTTTAGTGCCAGGCGATCACTCATAGGTTTAGTTGCGCTTAAAATCGTGCTGACTGAAGGATAAGCTTGACCTTCAAATACCAGTCTTCGTTGCCGATTTACGGTTTTATACTTGGTGGGAATATGAGTAAACATCTGGCTGCTGAATACAAAAAGAGACAGAGAAACTTATCTCTGTAAGTTAGCGCAAAATAGACCATAATAACTCGTCCTCTGGTTTACTTTGCTTAGCGGGCAAACTGCCGCAGTAAATAACTATAAAACTGTTCCCGATCTACCTGAGTCATAACCTTTATCTTTTTGCCACCAGGCTGGAGTACGGTTCTACCCTGACTGGCACCGGTGGTAATAATGTCTGTTTCGTGGATGATCGTATGATAAAGTGCGGGGCGAGCTAAGTAAGCAGTGGCTAAAATGTCCCAGAAATAATAATCTTGGGGAATTGCCAAGGAATAGCAAAGACCAGCTAAGTCTGAGAGGGGATATCGTCGCTGCTGGGCTAGTTGACGGATGAAATCAGCAGTTACCGGAACCCGATTGGTTAAATCTAACGGACAGAGAGTTAGAGGAATCATCGTCTCCCAAATTTGCTTGGCGGCTAAATAATCCCAAAACACGTTCCATTCAGCCGTACCATCCTGTTCTAGAGCATAATTTGACTGTACATTCCCCGGTACGGTTAACGCCCCTCCCATCCAGACGATTTCTGCAATTTTGGCTACTATATCTGGCTGTAAGGCGATCGCCTGGGCAACTGTTGTCAGAGGTCCTGTCACCATAAGAGTGACTGCCTCGGATGCATTATTTAGTTGCTCGACTATGAACTCCGGCCCCGATTTCGCTGCCAGAGGTGGTAATGGTTGATCGGCTTCATTGAGAATCGGAAAGTTGTCGATAATCTTGCAATCTCTTCGGAAATCGGCTGGAAAAGGATTGATTCCCCTCGCGTTGCTTTGAGCTACAGAAATATCACTTCGTCCCATCCAGGCTAATATTTTGCGGCTTACGCTAGTCCCCGCCTCAATGTAGCAGTCGGCTGGGGTTACAACTATGCCCAATATTTCGATCTCATCCATCGTTAACAGCAGCATCAACGAGAGGAAATCGTCGATTGCGCCATCATGATCCATCAGAATCAGTCTTGAAGACATAATGTGCAATTTAATTTAGATATTAATTATCTAGCTCTGCCAGATGTTCTGCTACCGAGCTGTATAGCTCTAGAACGTGACGATCTAATAAGCGATAGTAAACTCTCCTACCCTGCTTACTATAAGCAACTAATCTCAGCGATCGCAAAGTACGCAACTGGTGCGAAACAGCAGAATCACTCATCGACAACAGTCGCGCTAAGTCGCAAACACATAGATCTTGCTGTGCCAGTAAAGCTAGAATCCGCAGGCGGTTACCATCTCCTAAAAGACGAAAAAACTCTGCCATTTCCTGCGCTTTGTTGGGATCTAAAACCTCTAACTTCAATTCTGTCCGACTAGCTTCTGCACCATGACGGGATGTGCAAACTGGTACAGTAGGCGATTTTTTGACGGACATAAAAAAAGCAGGGTCGTAGAAGATCTAAGTTAATTAGATTCCTAATATATCGCTTTAGCTACAGCTACAGCCAGACATTTTACAGCTTGCATCGTTTTGATGACCATTGGCACAGGCATCACAACAATAATATTTGCCGTTTTTTTGCACTGCTTTTTCGAGGGAAATTTCGCAGCTGCAGCGATCGCAGCCACATTTAATCGAGCTAGCACTTGCCATGAATATTGCTCCTATTATTTGAACTATTTTTTATTATTATACATGAACATATATTCAGATGTTATGAACAAAATAATAAATTAGCGATCAGGGTTGCAAAGGTTACAGCCAGTCTGCTAAATTAGTTGAGCGCAATCAAACGCGGGCCAGGATAGCTCAGGTGGTAGAGCAGAGGATTGAAAATCCTCGTGTCGGCAGTTCAAGTCTGCCTCCCGGCATAGGAGAGTATATATGAGTAGATGTCTGCGGTCAGTATCTGCTTGCAGGATTGATGCTTTAACAGCAAGATAAAAAGGAAGGCATAACTCAACCTCCCTTTTGCATGTTCTATGTAGTTATTTTGTTCTTTTAGTTCGCAAAACTAATTGCTCTCAAGTTAATTACATAGCTTGATTACACGGCGGAATCTAATAAACCAAGGTTGGCACAAAGGTTATTCAACTCAGTCATGTATTGAGTATCTAGCTGGCTGGCAACACCGTTCCAACTAAACATCTTCTCAACTCTTTTTCTGGCGCTTTGACCTAATTCTTCTCGCCACTCATCATCAGCCAATATCGAGTCGATCGCCCTAGCAAATGCCTGTTCTGATTGAGGAGGTACTAGCAAGCCCGTTTTATAGTCAGCCACAGAGAATTTTAGCCCGCCAACGTTAGAGGCGACTACCGGAGTCCGGGAAGCCATAGCTTCAATTGCCACTAAGCCAAAAGGTTCGTAATGACTGGGCACAACGCAAACATCTGCCGCTGCATAGTAGTAAGCAAGGTCTTCATGCTTCACTCTACCGGTAAACTCGATAATATCGGCAATACCTAGTTCGGTCACAATATCGGCAATGCGATTTCTTTCTATACCGTCTTTAGCACCAGGAGTACTGCCACCTACAATCATCAGCTTGAGGTGTTCATGATTTCTCACCTCTTCTCGGGCAACCGCTCTAACTAGGGTTTCAATACCCTTACGTTCGTCAAAGCGTCCTGCATACATAACCAGCTTAGTTTTGTCGTCAACGCCAATTTTGGCTCTACCGGAGGTGTAATCGACGCTACCAAAACAATCGATATTGGTACCGCAAGGAATAACTACAACGTTACCTTTCTTAGATACTAGCGATCGCATGTGCTCTTTTTCTTGAGGCGAAGTCGCAACAATAGTGTCGGCAGTTTCCAAACACTCTTTTTCTACCCGCAAGCGAGTCTTAGCAATGAGGGGAATAGTACTAATCGAACGATACTTGACTGCACCTAAAGAATGATATGTGTGCAGATGCTGGATCGATTGGCGTTGCTTGATTGCCATTCCTACCCAGGCAGACAACCAATAATTGGTATGAATAATAGGATAAATAGTTCTTTGCTGATGTTGATAATCAAAGAACGCTTCGACAAAATCGGGTAAATAATTAAATATTTTTTGCCGCTCCACAAACTCTTGGGGTCCGGCGGTTAGGCGAATCGTACGGCAGTTAGAGTTATGTTCGACAACCTTAGCTTGGTTGGCATCGCTACAACGAGTAAACATATCAACTTGCCAGCCTTGGCGAGATAATGCCTCACCTACTTGTCTTACGTAAACATTTTGACCACCTGCCTCTTCTTTACCAATGTCTACAGCAGGGTCTCCATGAACGGAGATTAAAGCAACTTTTCCTCGGCTTTTCGGTAACATGGTTCTTGTTTTTTTTTCTGCTATCAAAGGGTATTTTTTACTCATCTTTGACTATTTTATTTTGATGCTAATATCAATGCATCTTTCCTCAGTTATAAGCCTGGGTTTATAAATCAAGGTTGTAATTTAATGTTTTTTTAATAATTATAAAAATTGCTAATGATTGATTAAAATCTAGTAGTTGGATTAGTTTCTGAGGCAATTTAAATAATAGAAAAAG
>JBCBIN010000251.1:0-6084 GCA_038524555.1 Cyanobacteria bacterium J06623_7
TTCAATCGATTGATGATAGTGTTCGGCAGAGAGACGGTTGCTGAGTAGAAGGCGAGTTAGCTGGCGAATTGCCACCAAGCACTTAAGACGATCGCGATCGCTCAAATCTAACAGCAGGTGATCGAGTTTATCCTCTAAAGAATTAGCTTTATGGCTTCGTATCGACCAGAGTAAACAGCTTAGGGTAGTTAAACTAATAATGCCTTGAAGAATGCTACCTGTAGCCAACCACTGATTATCAGCATCTGCCCAGACAGAAGCAGCAAGATAGGTACAAAAAGCCGCCGCGCCTCCAGTGCCGACGGTTATAGTAAGCTGGCGATTGGAGCCGACCAAAAATTTACGCCATTTTTGACAATAAGTTTGCCAGTGCGAATTTTGGGATAGATAGCAAGCTGACATCGCGCCAATGCCCATGCCGGTGGCTAAAAATAGCTTCCAGTTCATCCACCATAAAAGTGCAAAAACACTAACGCCAGCTGCTTGACCGCTCAATCGACGAAACTGTCTATCTTTAAGTAATAATCGACAGAGATTAAATGCTTGTTGTCGGCTTGTTTTTGCTTGAGACATTGAGATAGTCAGATTTACCAATCCTATTCCGCTTTAATATACTATTTATCTTGGGGCATTGGCGACTTCTTGCAGCAAACAGTTATCGCTTAAGATCGCTTAGAGAACTGGTTTTCTGGCGATCTCGCTTACCGTAGCTAAATAAATAGCCCAGGCGCTAGTATCTTCGGTGCATTGACAGTAGGTTTCTAGATCGGCTTGAATTACCTTACCCGTCGCCAAATATTTTTCGGCTAGCTGTCGTGTCGAGAGATTCATTAAAATGGCAATATCTGAATTTCCGGCCACAATCGGTACGTCGTTAATAATCTGTAAGTTCTGAAAACCCACCTTCTGCAGTAGAGACGGTAGCTTAATGCCAATTGCATAATCGTTACCCTGATTAGCAAACATCTGACAAATAGCTTGATTTACCTTGGCGATCGCTTGCTGCTGTGCTGGAGTCCCCGCAACAAATTTAGTGCTTGAAAAGTCTGATTCTTCAATTACCAGCCACCCCCCAGGCTTTAGCAGTTTCCAAATTCGGGTCAATAGGGAAGTATCAGCTTGATGAATTAATACGTGGCGGACATGAATTAGATCGAACAATTTATCTAATTTTATCTGGTGGATATCTGCTTCAATCGTTTCAACGTTAGCTAGTTGAGTATTTTTGATAAAGCGCGTATCGAGGTCTATTGCCGTAACCTGTCCCGCTGCACCTACTATTTCTGACATCCAGCGCATCACCGAACCCGCACCAGCGCCAATTTCTAAACATTGCCAACCTGTTGTAATACCCGTAGCTATAATTTGTTGCTGGCTAATTGAGTCGTATACCTTTTCCAATCGTTGCAGCCTAGTTAATTCCGATTGAAACTGAGTCTGACTAAAAATATAGTTTGATTGCGCCATGGTTGTTTTTTACACGGGGATTACCTAGACTCAGAAGGCGAAAAATGCCTTCCCCTAGTCTGTTAATCTGCGGTTATGGCTGATTTAAACTCGACCTTCAAACCGGTTGTTTCGGCTGTTTCTAAGACCGAACCATCGGGATTTTCTAATACAAAACCAGCATCGCGAATCATAGCGAGGTCGTTGCTGGCTGCTTGCCCCACGGTAGTGAGATAATCCCCCACAAAAATCGAGTTAGCGGGATATAAACCCATGACTTGAAGCGATCGCAGATGTACTTCTCGTCCCCCGGCAATTCTAATTTCCTGCTGGGGCAAAATGAAGCGAAACAGGTTAAGAATTTTGAGACAGCGCCGAGGATTAAGCTGGTTGACCTCTGCTAAAGTCGTGCCCTCAATGGGAATCAAAAAGTTAATCGGGACGCTAGTAACGTCTAGTTCTCTAAGGGAATAGGCTAGATCGATAATATCGTCATCAGTTTCATTCATCCCCAGGATGCCCCCGGAACAGGTAGTAATGCCGGATTTCTGGACATTTTTTAGGGTGGCAACGCGATCGCGAAAGGTATGGGTACTAACGATATTTTCGTGATGATTTTCTGAGGTATTGAGATTATGGTTGACGCGATCGACTCCTACCTCTGCCAGGCGTTGAGTTTGGTCTTCGTCGAGTAATCCCAAGCAAGCGCATATCTTTAGATCGTGTTTCTCTTTAACTGCTTGAAATGCCTCTAGTACGCTGTTAAATACCGATTCGGAAGGCGATCGCCCAGATATTGCCATACAGAAAGTTCCTGCCTTAAGGCTCGCTGCTCGATCTGCTGCTGCCAGAATTTTCTCACGACCGATGAGGGGATATTTTTCAATCTCTGCCGAAGATATTTTGGATTGGGAACAGTAGTTACAGTCTTCCGGACATAAGCCGCTTTGAGCATTGAGTAGAAAGTGGAGCCGGACGCGATTTGACCAATAGTGATGGCGCACCCGATAGGCTGCCGCTAGCTGTTCTAACAGTACTAGGTCAGGGGCATTTAGAATCTGCTTAGCCGTGGGGCGATCGATCGCTGCACCTGAAAGGGAAAGTTCGGCGATAGCACTGTAGTCAAGATTGCTCATAGAGATTGTTTGTTAATCGGTCAGATAACCTTTTTGTTTTATCACGATCAGGCGAAGTTAAATCGAGAGAAATTTTAAAAATGGCTAAAAAATATCCAAAAAATCTTCAAAAATCATGGCATTCTAACCACTCTTGAATATCGGCTAAAACGCGATCGCCAATTTCCCAGGGAAATAGATGTGCCACCCCTGGATAGTTAATATATTTGCAGTCGGATAAATGTTGGGCAGTTTTCTGGCTAGCATAGGCGGTAATGTGTCGATCCTCCGAACCGGAGAGCATCAAGCAAGGAACGTTTATTTTTTCAATGTCTTCAAGGCGGTTATAGCCCTGACGAATCGCGCTAACTAAAGCTTTGGTAGCCACTTTCGATGTCTGTAAATAAGCAGGGACGCCTTCTCGGGCTAGATACTGATAGGATTCTGGCTGATGGTGTTGAATTAGATAGCGAAACAGCGATCGCTTGCCAAAAGTATTGATGTTCCACTGCCAAGCTGGCTTGAGGTAGTTAGTGATTCCGGCAACACCCGTAAACAATAAATCCTGCCAAGTTTCTTGAGGATGGCTGCTGAGGGGATGGGCGGCTGTAGCGACTAAAATTGTACCTTTAAAGCGATCAGGCTGGGCGAGGGCTAATTCCATGGTGATAATACCCCCTAAAGACCAACCGAGAACCAAACATCGATTTATTTCCAGTTTATCCAGTAGAGCAATCAAATCTTCTAGATGTTCCTGCATCATAAAATCTTGCCGATAGCGGCTCTTACCATAGCCTCGCAGATCGGGGGTAATAGTTCGATACTGCTGGGACAAGTAATTGGTAAATACCGACATGCTGGCAATACAGCCTGGATGACCGTGTAGACAAAGAATTGGTTCTCCCTGTCCCTTAATTTCCGTATTTAGTTCCATCGCTGTAGATCGAGGTCTTGGTTTAATCTATATCTTGACTCAACTAAGCCGATCCTGCTGGCGATCGCCTTTTAGCTAATTGCAATCCAATTATGGTGCTGATTTTAGGGATTACTGTCTTTCATAAAATCGATAAACGCGATCGAGGTATAGTAAAACTTTAAACCGATTAGCAGCACTTACAGCATCTAGTCACCAGCCGATAAATTAAAACGTTTTATGAAAATTGCAATTACCGGGGCAACCGGTTTAGTCGGCAGCCGTTTAGTCACTCAACTAAGCCAAGCTGGACATAATATACTAGTCTTCACTCGCAACCCCAGCAAAGCACAACAAGTATTTCCTCCCGCCTCTTTTAGCAATCTTGAAATTGTGTCCTACACGCCCCAAGAATCGGGAACTTGGCAACAAAGCGTATCTGGTTGTGATGCCGTAATTAACCTTGCTGGAGAACCGATCGCCGAACGTTGGAGTCCCAGCCAGAAACAGGCAATTATGGAGAGTCGCCAAATTGGTACCCGTAAACTAGTCGAAGCGATCGCCATGGCAGAAGAAAAACCCCAGGTATTAGTTAGCGGTTCGGCAATTGGCTATTACGGTACGAGTGAAACCGCTGCCTTTGATGAAACTAGCGGTGTCGGCACTGATTTCTTGGCGCAGGTATGCCAAAACTGGGAACAAGAAGCCCAAAAAGTTACCGAACAAGGAGTACGCCTGGTTATTCTCAGAATAGGCATTGTGCTGGCTAACGGTGGGGCATTAGGCAAGATGATTGGGCCTTTTAAAATGTTTGCTGGGGGGCCAATTGGTAGCGGTAAACAGTGGTTCTCTTGGATTCATCGGGACGATCTGGTTAACCTGATCTGCAAAGCCGTCGAAGATAGCAGTATGTCGGGGACTTATAACGCCACCGCACCCAATCCCGTACGCATGGGTAAACTCTGTCAGACTTTGGGAGAAGTGATGAATCGTCCTTCCTGGTTGCCCGTACCCGATTTTGTCCTCGAAGTGTTGCTCGGTGACGGAGCGATCGTCGTTCTAGAAGGTCAGCAAGTATTACCTAAACAGACTCAATCAACTGGGTTTGACTATCAGTATCCCGAATTAAAACCCGCTCTAGCGGAGATTATTAAATCATAGAAATAGTTATTAAACCAATTTGCTTTGTCGTCTCTATCTCAATCGAGATAGAGATTTTATATATTTACTGTTTGCCAAAGATATCCCGAATACGATAAATCGGTCTACGTTGGGATTCGTGATAGGTACGCATTAGCAGTTCTGTGACCAAGCCAAAGCAGAATAAATTGACTCCCGTAATAATTAGTAAGACGGCAAGAATTAGCAAAGGGCGATCGCCAATATCCTGAGCAAAGAATAGTTTGACCACCGTTAGATAGGTTGCCATAGCTATGCCCGTAAATAAGGAAATTACCCCTCCCAAGCCAAAAACGTGCATGGGACGAGTCAAAAATTTCTTCATGAAATAAACGGTCAGTAAGTCCATCACTACCCGAATGGTTCTGCCCAAGCCATATTTACTCTGACCGAAACGTCTGGCATGATGGCGTACCGGTACTTCGGCAATGCGTGCTCCTTCAATATAGGCAAGAGCGGGCAAAAAGCGATGGAGTTCCCCATACAGATTCATGTCGGCAATTAATTCGGCGCGATAGGCTTTAAGAGAACAGCCATAATCGTGTAGTTTGACTCCCGTTACCCTGGCAATGATTAGATTAGCGATTTTTGAGGGTAAGAGTCGCGTCAAGGCGGCATCCTGTCTCTTTCGACGCCAGCCACTAACTAAGTCGTAGCCTTCATCTAATTTATCTAGCAGCATGGGAATATCTGCCGGGTCATTTTGTAAGTCGCCATCGAGGGTGATAATAACTTTTCCTTTTGCCAATTCAAATCCTGCTGCCATTGCCGGAGTTTGTCCGTAGTTGCGGCGTAGAATAACCGCTTTGAGATCTGTTCTTCTGGCAGCTAGCTGGGTTAAAACCTCGGTTGAGCCATCTTTAGAGCCATCATCCACACAGATGATTTCGTAGCGCAAGTTAGTTCTAATCACCGCATCGGCGATCGCCTGTACCAGAGATTCAATACTTTCTGCTTCGTTATAAATCGGTACGACTACGGATAAATCTAACGGCAATGCGTCTAAGACAGAAGTAAAAGAACGATTTTCAATTGGAGAAAAAGACATAAGAGAATAGATATGGGAGAAAATATTAAGCTCTGGCACCAGTAGTTAGAACGGACAAACTTAAACCACGTGAAACCAGTATTATCCAAGATGAGTAATATCTTGTCACTAATTGACGCTCTGTTTCTCGGTAGTTAGGACAGTTTTAGCCGCTATAGGTCTTATAAATAAAAACTTAGGTTCAAGGCGTTGGTAATTTGACGTATGACTTACAAAGTAATCTGTTTATAGCTGTCAGCTTTAAGGAAATGTCGATCTCGCAAATGAATCTCATTTTCATACCTTTATTCACCAGTCACCCAAACGAATAAACAGCAGACCGAGCAAATCAAGGAAAAATAACCTACGGCAAATCTCATTAGTTGTTTTAATTAATTTCAATT
>JBCBIN010000252.1:0-6073 GCA_038524555.1 Cyanobacteria bacterium J06623_7
TAAACTCGCTGCCAGGATTAAATAGACTCCACTCCACGGTAAATGTCTCCACCGTCGGGTCAATTGTTACCCCCGTATGAAACAGATACGCCCCATCATTTTCAGTTTGGTAGCTGTCGCCCACGGCAACGGATTCAATCACCGTATTGCCACCTCCCGCCGCCGTATTAAACTTGACGTTATCGAGATTGATAATTTGTCCAGAGCGATCGCTAGACTGTTGGAAAAAAGCTTCAAAATCGGTGCTGCCGTTGATCATTACCCCGGTCAGACCGCCACCATAGCCGTTTACCCCCGGTAGATTGCCGTCTTGGTTGGCATCAAAATCCCAAAGTAGGTTATCCCCAGGAGTTAATACCACAGAGTTGCCGTTAGTGCGATCGCGAATAAAAGGGTCATTTAGGTTTAAAATACCGTCATTATCCAGGTCTAAATCTGCCGCCGCTGCATCTGCCACCGGAGCAAAAACTTCGATCTGACCCGCTCCAAACTCAGCTACCCAGATCGTCCCATCCTCCCCAGTAGTTACATCCAGGGGCAAGGATTGACCCGTAATCAAAGGCAAAATGCCGTCATCGTCAATAACCGCATTCCCTTCTGTGGGGTCGATAATTGGTTCTACCCCGGTTCCTGCTTGATTGAGATTGATAAAAGTAACGTTGCCATTAAACTGAGTGGTTATCAGCCCTCCCTGTAGAGCGCCGTCAAAAGAGTTGGCGGTATATTCAGTCAGACCATTACTAGAGGAACCCAAGTTAACTAGGGAGTTGCTGTCCGCACTATTATGCTCTACTCGCACCCCACTAGCCCTAAGGCGATTGGCATTACGGGTAAACTTACTCGGATCGATCAGGAAACCATCGGCAAGTTCCAGACTATCCGGTACCAAGTCGGCCAGATTGGGAACGCTATTGACTGCCAAAGAGCGATCGGCATTACCCTCATCGTCATATACTGTCCAGGCTAAATTTTGGTTGGCTCGCGCGGGGACAGGATGACCGTAGTATTCCCCCTCCTCAATTAAAAATAAGGGTTCGGGGTCGCCAACACCGCCGTTATTGACTGCATTCGTAGCTTTTCCTGCCGTCGGCTGTTCAGTGGGATTGCCCTCAAGGTCGAGAGGATTGCCACCATTGCCTGTATTTGAGCCGTTATCAACGGTATAGAGACCATTATCGGTGAGAACCAAATCGAAATGATTGCGGAAGCCGTCTGCCACAATATCTATAGGAGCATCAGCGGGCAAGATTGCCATGTTTAGTCCATCATTGCCACCCCATGGCCCCATTTCATCCAGTCCTAAAGCCGATTCGCCAGTTCCATTATCGTTATTAGCAATATTGGGGTCGTCTAGAGTCGGCAAATCATAGATATACTCCCGTGGGGTGTTGTTTTGACCGCCATTGGCATCTACGAAAATTTCCCGGTTAGCGAGGTCGGCGAGATCTATAGCTAGAACCGTTCCCGATAGGGCATATTCCCCTGTGTTCGCAAAAAAAGTAGAGGGTGCGCCGTTATTGGTATTGCCCCCTACTGCTAGATAGAGTTCTGTCCCGTCTTCGCTCAAGACTATACCGTTAACAGCATGATTTTGTTCCGAACGAGGCAAACCGCGAACCAGATCTACTGCCGACCATTCGGTTCCTGTCCAGGTAAGCTGGGTAATTACCCCCGAGTTAGTATCTAGATTGGTATCGGCTGAAAAAGCAATTCGCGGGTCGCTAGAGGAAACATAAATAATCGGTCGCTCTGGCGTACCGGCGGTGACTAATCCTGTAACCTGCCGATTGCTTTCGTCACTGAGGCTGCCATCGTCATTGTGATTCTGGAGAGACTGCACCACTCCCCCGCCATCGGGCAACAGCAATTCTTCTCTCGCTGTAGCGATATATTCGCCACCGACTTCGGCTACCGTAAAGGCATAAATCGTACCGCCTTGAGTCGCCACATATAGTCTACCGTCCGGGGCAAACTCTAACGAAGTCGGATTGTTCAGCACCGATGCTTCATTAACGCCACTAAAAGAACCAACGAGGTCGAAGTTGATAGCCATAGTTTGAATTTGAATTATTTGCTCGAGCCGTAATCTGGGGGTGCAATTGCCTCACTGCTGATGTTTCGATTAACTTGAGTACTCAAATTTACCGCCCGTATTTCACTACTTTGCAGATTTCTACCGGTTGAGAAGTAGTACAATCATCCCGATATCTGAAGTTAACGCCTCAGTTTAAACCACATTGTGTCAGATCGCGTCTCCTCTGGAAGCCTTTGTATAGTAAATATTTACTAAGCAATAATTAATCATGTGTCCTCTGTTTTTTTCGGCTATAGCGATCGCCGTTTAAAGCTCGACTATGAACTCAACAACCTAGGGTTGGTGAAGCGGACAATCCTTCTCGGTCAACTTTGTCTTTTAACAGCTTCGCTACCTGGCTATTGACACCAACACTAACTCTATAGCCGGAGGTTGATTCCTAATTATGCTGAAAATTATTATGCTGAAGGTTAACAAGTTTTTAATATCTGCAGCTTATGCTGGCTAAAAACAGTTATTTCAGTCTAATGGTTTAAATCTAGCCAGATTAATGCTTTTTCCTCCAGGAGAGAGTATTGACTCCCACTTTAAAATCTAACTTTAAAAATTTTCCCAATTAAATACGGCAATAAAATTCCATGACCGAAATAAATTTAGGGAGTACCCAAGACAATTATATTGTGAGACAAACGAATAACATAATTAATGTAGACGATGACTTTGATGGCAATCTTGAAAATGCGATCGCGGCGGCGGAGGATGGCGATGTCGTCCGGTTAGGAGCCAATGTCTACGATATTTCGGGCATAACCATCAGCAAAGATATTACAATTGACGGGATCTCCGGCAGTTCTATTATTGATGGCGGTGGAACCTCCGGGGCAATCTTGAATTTAGACCGCAACGCTTCCGGTGCCACCCTTCGCGATCTAGAAATTACTAACGGTAATATTGGCATTTCGGCTAATGAAACAACCGATCTGACTCTTGCCAGGCTGGAAGTACACAATATCGGTCTAGACGAGACGATTCGAGACGGTCAAAATAATATTGGCATCAGTCTTACTAGTACCGATGGATTTCGTCTGGTCAATTCCGAGATCCGGGATATTGGCAGGAAAGGAGTGGGGATTATCGATACGGATGGGGGGACAATTCGCGGCGTTACCGTGAGCAACGTCAATTTAGAGGCGGAACACGCGCAAAGTTTTGATGCAGCAGGGATTAAGCTCTTTAACACTAACGAAGTTACCGTTGCTAATAACGAACTGTTTCAGATCAACGCCTTTAATATTTGGAACGATATTACTAGCAACACGACTATTGAAGGCAATGTGATTACTGGTGTCGGAGCAGACTTTCTTCAGCCCGAATTCAATTTTTCTGTTGATGTAGCCGGCATCTACAACGAAAAAAGCTATGAATCGGTAGTTGCCGATAATGAAGTTGAAGCCGTGGAGAACTTTACCGCTTTCAGAGCGACGGAATTTACTACGGAAAGCATGCTTTTGGGCAGAAACAATTTTTCTAGCGTTCAGCTCAACACAGAAGACTTTTGGGCGAATGAAGAAGCAGAAAGGTTAGTTGCCGTTACGGAAGATCCAGATGCTGCTGACTTTGAATTATTTGCCGATGATTTTTTTGCCGAAGCTAATATCGGTACCTAAAGAATCGGTGCTTAAAGGCAATCTGACTTTATAGCAATTCCAATATCGGGCTAATCAATCATATCTGCTGGTCTTTGGGCAATTAACTGTTTTAAATATTGCAGTATGCCAATTGCCAGCAGTGTGGAAGCCGCGCAGGTCAACCAAAAATAACCTGTCAATTCAGGTTTATCTAACGCCCATCCTCCTAAAGGTGGCCCGATAAAATAGCCAATTGCCCAGCATTGAGAATTAATCGAAAAATATACCCCTCGAAGAGATTCTGGGGCCAGTTCGGCGACCAACCCAGAGGCTACGGGAGTGTAGGTTACCATCCCCAAAGACATAATCCCCAAGGCAACTGCCGCCCAAACTAGAGTGTGACTGGGTGCATTGCCCGTCCACCAAACCAGCAAAAACGCCAGACCCCAAATTAGAACAGAAAAGCTCAATCCCGCAATTCGGCTAAAGCGATTGAGTAACCAGGCACAGGGAAGCTGACAGAGAGCGGCAAAGGCAATGTGCCAAGTAAACAAACCGCTGATAATGCGTTCGTTAAAGCCCGTAGTTCCATCACCCCAGCGCACAAAGTTTTTGAGGTAGAGGGGCATCGTACTTTGGACTTGGGAGAGATAGATGGTAAATAGAACATTAACCGCTACAAAAACCATCAAAGCGCGATCGCGCAGGGCGAAAGACCAGCCATTCTGCTGCTTAAGGGATAATTTTGACCCAAACTGATAGGTTTCGGCAATCGCCAAATAAATAATGACAAAGAACACGGCAAAGGAAATGCCGTCAATGATAAATAAGGTGCGATAGTTACCAGAATTAGCAATTAAGGCTCCCCCCAAGACTACTCCCAAACTTAAGCCGAGACTATCTGCCAGCCGGGTAACAGCAAAAGCCTCATTCCGTTGTTCTGGAGCGGTTAAATCGATAATTGCTGCTTCGGTAGCAGGCCAATACATGCCAATGCCAAAACCCATGAGTAGATTGCCACAAATCAAGGTGGGAAAATTAAACGCCAGGGCGAGAGCAACATCTGCCAATACCGATACAGCCGCCGCCGCAAGTAAAATTTTTCTTCTGCCCCAACGAGGCGAATCTACCCCCTGTCCCCCCAGAAATCGACCGACCACTCCAGAAATCGAACCACTACCCAGGGCAATCCCCACCAAGGTAGAAGAGAGTCCCACCTCGTTAACAAAAAAATTGGCGCGTAAAACAGAGTGAAACCCGTCCCAATTTCTGATAGCAGCCGACCTGCTGCCAAAATCCAAATCTTGCCGCTAAATTTTAAGACCCCAGACATAAAGTTATTTATCGTTTATTATTTGTTCGCGCCAATTTGTTTGCGGGGCAAAATTGCCAATCAATTGCCTAAAACAAGTAAATAAGCCTAGGACGTGTCGTCTAATTAACCACATTCGGCTCACCAGAAATCGCCATTCTTAATTACACTTATCAGGTGTCATGCTTATGAAAAAACCGACATTATCTATCTTGACCATAGCGGTTATTTTTGCGCCTTTAACCGCCCTGGCACAGAAAATCCAGCGCAAGCACTCGGATGTAGTCCCCAACGATACTTCTATTGTCGATCGCCTCGACTCACAGATTAACCACAACGCCTACGGGTCACCGCTCAAGCCCCAGGAGTCGCTAACCATTGCTGAGACTGAAGCCCCGGCAGAATCATCTGCAGATACTAGTTCATCTGAGTCGGTAGACAAATAAAATTGTGGCTCGGTTATTTGTTACTGAGATTATTGAGATTGCTGAGATTTAGCCCGCCATTTCTACTGTAATTTTATTAGCGATCGCCTCAATTCTCTGTTGTTTCTCTGGCGCTAACAGGGGTTTGAGAACATCAAAAAAGAGCTTGATTAGTAGCGGGCTAGATTCATACTTCATGGCAATTTCAGCGTAGCAAGTCATAATCGAGCTAGCAATTAAACTCCGGTCATCAGCCTGATAAATAGCTAGTCGTTTCTCAATCCAGGCTGAGATCGCGTCACAGTAGCTCTCGTAGGGTTCGATAATCGATTCAGCGGCGGCAATATCCTTAATCTCCTGGCTAAACTGCTGGGATAACTCTTGCATAATGCTCTCGATATGCTTTTGCTGCTGCCCCTGACTGGAAAGAGAGGGAACTTTGCCATAATCTTGATCGAGCTGCTTGCGTCTTTTGGCTTCGCCCATATTTGCTTATGCTCGTTACTTTAACTTCCATTATCTCAGATTGCGGCAAAAAGCCTGGCTTAAGCGATCGCCACGCCCCGGAAATTGTTAAAAGATTCAGAACTTTTATCTTGCCTCAATTTACGCTAACAAGCTACTTAAACCAATTTATGACGGTTTTGTCGATTATTTCCGTAAAACGGTAGGC
>JBCBIN010000253.1:0-6070 GCA_038524555.1 Cyanobacteria bacterium J06623_7
AAGGGATTTGTATAAGCCTTAAATACATGGAATGCCTCCTTGACTCTAATAATTCTTTTACTAAAGGTAGGATTATCGATTGTGAAATTTTCACTAATAACTACCTGAGTTAGAAAACCATCTTCTACAGGCAATCCCGCTGGCATCCAAATCTGACGTAAGGGTTCGGCGCGAGCACAATAAAGCTGTCCACAAATATATAACTGTCCTTCATTAGATGACTTGGAAACGGCAATAGACAATTGTTCGATCGCGTTTTTATTTGGTTTCAATTAGACATCTTTAATCGGACGATCTAAAGCAATCCAATATTCTGGTCGTTTCCTCAGCACATCCAACATTTTTTCTAACGCAAAGGAGTCATGTAGCTGAATATCGGCATCCATCAGGCAGAAGAAATCGCTAGCGACAGAAGCAGACTGATGAACAAACAGATTCCAAGCATTACTTTTCCCGGCTTCTGATACCTCACATACTTTCCATGTCCAGGATATTCGATAGCTCTGAATTGTAAGCTGTTCTAGAGTGTTGCGGGCAGCAGCATCAGTATTATCGATACAGCCGTTAAGAACAACAATAATTTCAATTTTTTTCTCTTGATTTTGGATCTTAAGCAAGCTCTGTTGGCAAAGAGTTGAGAGTAAAATAGGTAGAGAATTAGCTTCGTTGTGAGCTAGAATATCAATACTTAATTTCACGGCTTGTACCCAAATTGAAATAGAATTAAGTTTAATTTCAGATTAACAAGCCAAGTCTATTAAATTTAAATCAGTTAGTTACAAGTAAACTGTAAATTTAATCTAAGTAAAAGTTAAGCTAGAGCAATAAATAATCAAACTGCTGATTTCTGAATAAACAAGTAGATGCTTAATTGCGATTAAATTGATTCTATAGTTGCTTTTATAATCGCCTTAAAAAGTCGATGAACTTTGTTTAAAGTTTTAACTTTAATTGCAATAATTATTGTCATGTATTAGCTTGACAATAACTATGTTTAGAGGGTGTTTGAGAAGTTATTTTTTATACAACTCAGTTTTTGATTTTGTTCCCCTGCCACCCACATTTGGAAAGAAATTGAATTCAAAGTCCCCCACGCTTGGGGGATTTTCTAAAGGATACCGCGATGCGTAGCGAGTCCTTTAGGGCTTCGCATATAGCGGGCTTGCAAGTGGCTTTTTATACTTTTAAAACACCCTCTTAGTCTTGTCGATCTGCTTGGATTTATAAAAATTTTTTTAAACTTACTAAAATTAGCGATCGCCACAGAACTTTATTTAGAAGAATTAGAAGAACGGTTGCTACCGCCTTGATCAAGTTTTTTCTAGCCTGCCGCTCCGCTCCCTAGCTTTAGAAGCGGTACAATAATTTGGTATGGTCGCCAAAAAAAAAGGCTATCTTAAACAGAGCTATATTCAGCTCGACTTTGCTTTAGATCGTGGGTTCTTACTGCCTTGGACAATTTTAAGCTCAATCTCAATCGCCGTGAGGATAGCTGGACGATTGCCGATAGTGCCGAACTTTACCAGCTTCAAGGGTGGGGAGAGCCATATTTTGCTATTAATCAGGCGGGTAATGTTACAGTGTCTCTGTCTATCGAGGGAGATAAATCTGTCGAACTATTGTCGATTGTTGAATCTCTCGTTGAGAGAGGGGTTAGTCTACCTTTACTAATTCGGTTTCCCAATATTTTGGCGGATCGTCTAGAGCGGCTGCATCAATGTATGGCCGAAGCGATCGCTCGTTATGACTATCAGGGTCGTTATCAGGGGGTTTTTCCCCTTAAATGCAATCAGAATCGACAGCTAATTGAATCGGTAGTCCGTTATGGTAAGCCCTATCAACTAGGTCTGGAGGTGGGGTCCAAGCCGGAATTGGCGATCGCTCTAGCGTCACTGCAATCGACAGATTCGGCAGAGTCGCTGTTAATGTGTAATGGCTATAAGGATCGGGAGTATCTTGAAACGGCTTTACTGGCGATTAAACTCGGACACAAACCAATTATCGTCCTCGAACAGCTGCACGAACTAGAGCTACTGTTAGAAATCTCCCAAGAGCTAGATATTATTCCCATAATTGGTATCCGCACCAAGTTAAATGCCAAGGGAAGTGGCAGATGGGCAAATTCTACTGGCGATCGCGCTAAGTTTGGTCTGAACGTCAGCGAAATCCTTTCCGTAGTCAGACGGTTAGCAGAACAGGGACTGTTGAGTTATTTACAGCTACTCCATTTTCATATCGGCTCACAAATTTCGGCAATCGGCACGATTAAAAACGCCATTCGGGAAGCCAGCCAGATTTATGTCCAGCTCGCCCAGTTGGGGGCAGCGATGCAATATCTTAACGTTGGTGGGGGGTTAGCCGTAGATTACAACGGTTCTAAGACTAATGCTCCAGCTTCCAAAAACTACAACATGCAGAACTATGCTAACGATATTGTCGCCCAGGTGAAAGATGCTTGCGATCGCTTGGGAGTTAGCCATCCTACCTTAGTGAGCGAGAGCGCTAGAGCAATTTCTGCCCATCAGTCGGTACTGGTGTTTGATGTCTTGGGAGAAAGTCCTGTATCGCCTGGTAATCTCGTGCCTCCGGCTGTCGATGCACCCCTAGTGATTAATAATTTTTGGGAGACTTATCGAGGTATCAATTCCCAAAATTTACAGGAAAGCTATCACGATGCAGTTCAGTTCAAGCAGGAGGCTTTAAGCTTATTCAATCTCGGTTATTTGAGTTTGGTCGAGCGATCGCAAGCAGAAGAACTTTATTGGGCTTGCTGTCGCAAAATTGTAACTCAAATAGAAGACTGTGATGCTCTTAGCGAAGAACTAGGCAGCCTCGGGTCGCTCATGGCATCTACCTACTATATCAACCTGTCAATTTTTCGCTCTATCCCCGATAGTTGGGCGATCGAGCAACTCTTTCCCATCTTGCCAATTCATCGCCTACAGGAAAAGCCAAGAATTAAAGGGATATTGGCCGATATTACCTGTGACAGTGACGGTAAAATTGATCGCTTTATCGGTCGCCAAACCACCAAAAATACTCTCGAACTACACTCATTGGCGAATACATCGTCACCCTATTATTTGGGTTTGTTTCTCGTTGGCGCTTATCAAGAAATCATGGGCAATTTACATAACTTGTTTGGGGATACTAACGTGGTGCAAATCGATCTCACGGCAACGGGAGAAATTGTCGAGTCGGTAATTCCGGGAGACAGCATCAAGGAAGTTTTAGGCTACCTACAGTACGATAGCCAAGAGCTAGTGACTAAGGTAAAGCAACAGATCGCCCTGGCGCAACAGGCACAACGCATTTCGGCAGAAGAAGCCCAAAAGTTACTCTACAATTACCGTCGCGTTCTCAATAGCTACACTTATCTCCAGCTTTGAATGATGATTCGCTATCTTGAGTCAGATTAAACGTCTAGGGAGATCGCCATATATTGAATGTTAATAATAATTTAATATTACAAGCATCTATGTCGGCACCTCGAAGGCTCACCCAGGAAGAGATTAGGTTACAGAAAGACAGAGAACGTAAAGCCGACTGGCGTCGGTGGGGTTGTTATTTGAGTAACCGTCAGTAGGGAACGGTGCGAGAAGACTATATTGCCGACGGTGCGGCTTGGGATGATTTAGGGGTTCAGCCGAGATACGCGCGAAATCATGCCACATCTCACTCAAACCATTGATATATATAGATTTTAAAATCAGGCTTTCTCACAGATTCTTTATGTCTGCTAATGTCTTTTAGAAAAAATAATCCCAAGCAAAATATAGATAAAAGCTTTATATAATAAGGATTTCAAGCTTTATTTTTATCCGATTATTGGCGATCACAATAGACGTTGGAAAATCAAATCCTTACGCCGTATGAATTACAGGGAGATGTGGCATGATTTTACCTTGATCTCGGCTGAACGCCTTTATGTCTTTTGGTTCTGCCTCTACCGGTACAAGCAAATTATCTCGGCACCAGCTTAGATATTGCTTGGTTTGGGATAGATAGTTGCGAATTGTATCGCCTGAAGCTGTACCATCTCCTACTTCCATCTGGAGGAATCGGGCAAAAATATCTTCTATATTGGTGGTTTCCGTCTCGGAGACAACTATTGCCCTCTTTATCGATTCAACCCCTGTTTCTACAGTATTTGCCGTTTTGCTTTCTTCTACAGAAATAATCTCAATTTTCATAGTTCAATCTCAACTAACAAATTCAATCTACTAGCGATCGTGAATACAGTTTCCCTAATTGTTGGCTCGTTAAGATCTAAGATAGAGACATCAGCAGATAATAATTTAGAAGATGCTCGTTCATATAAAGCTATTGCGGGCTGACCATCATGAGCATTGTTAAAGATAAGCCCCTCTATATCGCCATACAAATCTAGATTCTCATAGAAATAGCGACTCCAGGCTTGAGTTAGTTTCCTTCTACCATCGCTTGTCATTGCCGTTACAGAACCAGCATCCCAAGCTCCAGATTCTCTTAGATCGAGCAGTTTAAGACTCTGTTTGAGAGTGATGTAGGCAATCTGTTGTTGCTGTATTTTAATCGTTTCATCATCACCAAATATCTCAACTAAGCAGCAAGACAGACTAAATCCTGCATAAATAATCCTCCGATTTTCATCTGTTCTTGGTTTTGATGTATGGCGATGATGGTCAAACCTACTTAACGGACCATAATGTCTAAACCCTGTCGCCGTAGCATCATAACTAGTTGGATCGAATATCCTTTGAATTGTAGTTCCAGGTTTTAACTCAACCCACTGAGGACTAATATTACGAGTTGGCGGTGGATAGCGAATCTCTACCATTACTGAGCAACACCTACTCCCCTAGCTTCAACGAGCAGATCTTCAATATCCTCTTCATTACCGCTTTTCAATACCTCAATTGGGGTTCGACCTTCAAAAGCTCTCAATGGCTTATTCAACCAGTTGAGTTTGGCGAAATTAGATATTTGCAGAGCTTTTATTAGTTCTGGCAGGCGATCGATTACCCCCTCATCTCCCTCTGGATCGAACTGCCACAGAGGAAACTTATAGACACCATTATCCTTGAGTCCCAAAAGCGTACCAGCCTTACGGCGATCGTGTACGGTGGTAATTGCCTGACAGCCAATTAGTTTTGCTACTTCTGGCGTGGTAATGCTTCGCGCTAGCAGTTCGCGACGACGCTGATAGTACCGTTCTAAGTTAGCCAACTCCAGTACGGCTAAATTTCCCTCACTATAATCATCACCCGCGATTTTTTTAGCCAAAGCCTTTTTCTCTGGGTCAACTACCTTGGGCTTCAAGGATTCGGCTATCTGCTGAAGATGTTTGGGGTTCGCTTCAGCTAAAGAAGCTGCTACGTGATGCAGCAGGGTCGCTGCTATCTCATCCCTGTCTTGAGGAACCTCAATGGAGTGAATAACGGTATTTTTCACCTTTAATTACCAAATTACGTGGCTCTATTATAACTTGCATAAGAGATATAGTTTTAATATTTTAAACAACTAAGAGATATTGTTTTACTACTGATTATTACTATAAGGCATATGGCAACGATTCGCACATTTTACTCCCATATCGGGCTTAAACTATCTGCTGACAATAGTTTCAATATTTGAGTAACTAGAGTACAAACATTGCCGAAAAGATATCATTCTCGGCAAAGTATCATTAAGACATAGACCGCAGCATGAGGTGTTTACCTATGCTACAAACAACTGCTCCAGGTTCTTTTTCGGCAAAGTTTAAAAATCCCCCTCCGATCAAACAGCCTTCAAAGGGAGAAAGGGAATATTTGCGTTCGTCAAAAGTCAAAGCTTTGATGAAAGCTGCCAAAAGTGTAGGCAGGAATAGCGTTAGAGATGCTGCGATGATTCTGTTGATGTTTCGTCACGGTCTGCGGACGGCAGAATTAGTCGCTCTCAAATGGTCGAGAGTCGATCTGGCTGCTGGCTATCTAGAGGTTCAGAGAGTCAAACACGGTCATCATAGCGTACATCCTCTTTGTTCTCCTGAGTTAAGAGCTTTGAGACAATAAAGTAGTGATCTGAACAATGCCAACCTCACTGGGGC
>JBCBIN010000254.1:0-6047 GCA_038524555.1 Cyanobacteria bacterium J06623_7
ATTTGTGCCATAAATTAGCGATTCTTATTTTTGAGGAATTATTATCTTCAACTGCAACTATTGTTATATATCTTATCTAGTTTCTCGACCCAATCTAAAGTTAAACTGCATTGTCAGGCAAATTTTCTCCTCTCCTAACCCAGAGATGTAGCTGTTTTAAATAAGAATTGAGGGCATTGAGTATACACAAATTTGTATTACCTAGTCCCCAATCCCTAATGCCTATTCCCTCGAACAAATAAATGAAATAGAACAAAAATAAATTAAAACAACCATAACTCGATTCTGGCCGCAATTTTCTCGTCGCTGGCGGGTAGATTGATCGAAAGATCGCCTCCGGCATCTAGCAGCACTCCTAGCTTCTCTCAAACCTGTTCATAGACTATGATTGTCTCTAGCAGGATTTGGGCAAAGATGTGGGCACAGCGTCGCAAAATAACACCATAGACAGTTTATTAAACCCCTTTCAGCGTTTTGGCGTTCATTTAGGATTAGAGCGAATCCAAAAATTGCTGGCGGCTTTGGATAATCCCCACAATCGAGTACCCATTATTCATGTTGCGGGAACGAACGGTAAGGGTTCTGTCTGTGCCTATTTAGCCTCAATTTTAACCGAAGCTGGCTATCGAGTTGGGCGCTATACTTCACCTCATTTAGTAGACTGGACAGAGCGTATTTGTTTCAATGGACAGGCAATTTCCGAAGCAAGCTTAATTGAAATTTTACAGGACATCGACGGGGCGATCGCTTCAGACTCAGAAAGTCCGACTCAATTTGAAGTCATTACCGCCGCAGCTTGGCTTTATTTTGCTAGGTCGCAGGTTGATATTGCCGTCATCGAAGTCGGTTTGGGTGGTCGGCTCGATGCTACTAACGTCAAGGGTGATGTTCTCGTCAGCATTATTACCTCTCTAAGTCGAGAACACTGGCAGCGTTTGGGGCCAACTCTAGCAGATATTGCCAGGGAGAAAGCGGGGGTAATTAAGCCTAACTGTCCCGTGATTGTGGGTCAATTGCCCGTGGCGGCGATGGAGGTAGTAAAAGCTAAGGCAGAAGCATCATCAGCACCAATTACGGTTGTCGAACCCGCTACCGAAGTGACGATCGCCGGGACCAAAGAAAATACCTGGGCTAGATATCAGGATGTGGAATATCCTTTACCGTTACTGGGTCAAATACAGCTCGGTAATTCGGCGATCGCGATCGCGGCAATCAAAACCCTACAACAGCAAGGCTGGGACATCCCACAATTGGCAATTCAAACCGGGATCAATAAAACTCGTTGGGCGGGTAGGCTGCAATGGACGACCTGGCGCGATCACCCTTTATTAATTGATGGAGCCCACAACCCGGCGGCAGCTCTGGCTCTCAGACAGTATGTAGATACCCTAAATCGACCGGTTACCTGGGTCATGGGTATGCTATCGACCAAAGACCACGAAGACGTATTAGAAGCCCTGCTAAAGCCCAATGATGAGCTACATTTAGTGCCCGTCCCCGACCATAGTACTGCCGAGCCGGAAGATTTAGCTACCCTCGCCACCAACCTCTGCCCCAGCTTGAAACAATGTCAAACTCACCGCGATATTTTTACTGCCTTAGAGTTAGTTATGACTGAATCTGAAGTAAATAGCGATCGCCTGGTGGTTTTATGTGGCTCTCTATATCTAATCGGTCATGTATTTAAACACGGCGATTTGGCTTAATTCATTAGATATTTAGATCTCTAGTTACTCAGTTGGGTAGAGGTTCGCTCATGGGAGATAGGGGTGCTGACTCAGCTTCGTTTTCGGGCACTTTTAAAAAGGTGTCGTCTTCTAAAGGAGCAACCAAACTATTATCTGTCGGGCTTTTATAGCCGTTGCTGGCAGCGGGAGCGCTATAGTCGGGGGTCGTATCTATATTTGTCTGTTGTCTCAAGGAATTGCGATCAACACTAGAATCAAAGGTATTACGGGAACGGGAATATGAGTCAGTGATTCCTCTGCCTGTTTCAATTGTGGTTGGTGGATTAGAATACTTTCCTAACGGTATTTCTGAAGTTGACTCGGGATTGCCACCGCCAGAGAGGGATTCATCACTGGGGATAGGGACAACCTGGATTTCGGTATCTTCGCTAAAATCTGGATTCTGTAGTAATTCTGACTGGGAGTTAGATTCCCTATCGTTAAGAGCGGAATAGGTAAACGCGCCAATACCAACGGGAAATAGTAAGAGAATACTGACCCCGGCTAAAAGAGGGATAGATTTGTAGTTATCTAACATTGCTTTTTGCCTCCATCCTTTTGCTTTCAACCTAACCAGCAATAGTGAAATAACCGATTAATGCTCGCGATCGCATTTTTAGTTAAAGCTATTAACTATTCCTTGAGTAATTTGCTGGAATTTAGCCAAATTATTCGGTTCTGCCGAACGTGCGATCAGCATTGCTCCTTCTAACGTGGCTAATATCTGGGCCGCTAGTAAATCTGGAGAACCATTCCCTTGCAAACTGCTATCCTTTTGACCGCGAGTAATTAGCCGGCTTAACCACTCCTCATTCGCCAGAAAAAATTTTTGAATTGCTTGCTTTACCTCATCAGAAAGAGAATCAATCTCTGATGCCAACATGCCACATAAACAAAATTTATTACCCGTCGCTAAATTATGCTCGAATAGCTGAATATATTTTGCTAACTGCGATCGCCCACTTCCTCCGGCTGTTTCAATTTTGGTTAGCTCCACCTCAAACACAGCGCGATAGGACTCGACTAAAGCTAAAGCCAAAGCATCTTTGGTCGGAAAATGATAGTGAATACTCGAGGTTTTGATGCCAATTTCTGCGGCTAAATCTCGGTAGCTAAAACCATTGAAACCCTTCGTTTGAACTTTCTGTTGTGCCACCACAAGAATTTTTTGGGCGGTGGGATTGACTGACATATTCTAACCATTGCTACTCCCTGCTTTATTATTCAAGTCGATCGCCCGAGTTGTTGACAAGCTCCTCAAATTTCAATTACACTTTGTCTACCTACTGGTAGATAGATAAAAATATGAAAATTTATGAAGCGACCGGCTTTATCAATCCCGCTCGTGTGCGAATTGCTTTAGGAGAAAAACAGGCGATCGCCCGGGTAGAATTTGTGGAAGTTAATGTTATGCAAGGAGAACACCGCCAGCCAGAATTTGTGGCGAAAAATCCGAGTGCGACAGTGCCCATGTTGGAACTCGATGACGGTACTGCCATTGCTGAATGTACGGCGATTACAGAATATATCGACCATGCTTTTTCCGGTATTTCCTTGACCGGTCAAACAGCTAAAGAACGAGCGGTAGTGCATATGATGCAGCGGCGCGCGGAGCAAAACCTCTTAGATGCAGTGGGAGCTTATTTTCATCATGCCACCCCTGGTTTGGGCAAACAATTAGAAACCTATCAAAATCCAGAATGGGGAGAGAAACAAAAAGAAAGAGCGATCGCCGGAATGCATTACTTTGATCGCCTTCTGGGCAAACAGGACTACCTTGCCGGTTCGGACTTTTCGATGGCTGATATTACCGCTTATATGGGACTTGCTTTTGCAGATTTTGCCAAGGTAACAATTCCCCAAGAATGTCACAATTTAGCAGCTTGGCGAGCCAAAATAGCTCAACGTCCGAGCGTTATCGCCTTAGGGTAAGGAAGATGGATACCTCGCTTTTGTGTTCTAGCTCAAACTACGGTAAAAACAATGATGCAACTAAATAATGATTTCACTCAAAGAGTAGTCGTTCACGGCACACAGTTACCGTGGCAACCTTCACCCATAGCAGGAGTAGAGCGTCGGATGTTTGATCGCCTGGGGGATGAGGTAGCTAGAGCCACATCCATCGTTCGCTATGCTGCCAACAGTCAATTTTCGCCTCACGTACATGGCGCAGGAGAAGAATTTTTGGTGCTCGAAGGAGTGTTTCAAGACGAACATGGCGACTATCCCGTCGGTTCTTATGTACGCAATCCACCCACCTCCAGTCATACTCCTAGTTCCCAATTGGGCTGCGTTATTTTTGTCAAGCTCAGACAATTTGATTTGGGCGATCGCACTGAGGTGAGACTCAATATTAACGATCCTGCTGTTACTTGGAAGACTGATGACTTGGGAGCGAAAGTGATTACTTTGTTCCAAGACGAAAGAGAAGAAGTTCGCGTAGAGCAGTGGTCGGCAAACACCACAATCGAGATTGAAGCGGCTGGGGGTGCCGAATTGCTAGTCTTGTCGGGAAGTTTAACTGAAAGTGAGGATGAGTTAACAACTTACTCTTGGTTGAGAGTGCCCATAAATAGCCAAATTATTGCTCGGACTGGGGCTCAAGGGGCAAAGGTGTGGCTGAAAACTGGTCATATAGCCACAATGAACCCGGAAGAGTGAAGCAAAAATAAAGGCGATCGCCTTTATTTCTTGGGCTGTATATTTTTTTATAGCCCGCATTTAATATCTAAGGTTGCTGTACTATTTACTACAGCAATCTCAGAACTCTATCGATCGTTAAGAGTGAATATTATTTACACCAAGCCAGATTGTCCAATCCCTCAAGTTACTATTTTTGCGATTCCAAAGCCTTTTGCCGGTCATATTGGTTTAATTCAATATAATGCGATCGCAAGCTGGGCAAAATTAAATCCTCGACCTGAGATATTTCTCTACGGTGATGAACAGGGTACAAAAGAGATTTGTCAGGAATTAGGTCTAATTCATATTCCTCAAATTCAGTGTAATCAATATGGTACACCGCTGTTAGATGGTATTTTTGCAGAAACATGCGATCTCTCTAAGAACGAGATTATTGCTTATCTTAATGCCGATATTATCTTGCGAGATGATTTTCTGATGGCAGTTAGTTCGTGCGATCATCAATTAGATAATTATTTGTTAATTGGTCGGCGCTGGGATATTGATCTGAATGAAAAGCTAGATTTTAATCATGACTGGGAATCTAAACTAGAGCGACTGATTCAAAAACATGGTTGCTTGGCGGACTATGACTGCAAAGATTATTTTGTCTTCCCCAAACATTTATTTGCTCCGATACCTAAGTTTGCCGTCGGTAGAGGCTATTGGGATACTTGGATGGTAACTCAAGCTCTAAATCAGAATTGCCCTGTAGTGGACTGTAGCCTTGTCATAACCGCGATACATCAAAACCATCCCTACACACACATTCGCGGCGGCAGAAACGAAGCGTATATGGGTAGAGAGGCACAGGTTAACAAAACTTTAGGTAAAATAACTCAGCTGGGTAATATTGCCTGTGCAACCTGGCAGCTCAAGCCTAATAAATATCGAGATTTACCTCTGATCAGCATTATTATTTTGGCTCAGGGTAGTTGTGTAAATCTTGAGAGAGCGATCTTGAGTGTCATGATTCAAGACTTTGACGATTTTGAAATAATAGTTGTCGATTTTGAAGGAGATGGCGCATCTGAGCAGGTGTCGTATCTTTACAAAAACCAGGTTAAATACTACTTTTCGGCAGCAGTAAGTCAGCTTGATGCTGGCAATTCTGGGCTTGAGGTCGCAACGGGAGAATTTATTCTATATATGAGTGCGGATGATGTCTTATTACCAAAAACAATACGAAAACAGATCGCTTGTTTTATCAAAGAAGCATCTACATTGGATATTCTACTGAGTGGCTATCGGGTAGTAAAATCAGAGAAAATAGTTGAATATCTTCCTTGGCAAAATGATTTTGAGCCAGATAACTTACCGCTACAACAGCTTGATTTATGGGCTGGTATATTAGCAAATAGTTCTGTTTTGATTCGCCGTCAGAGATGGGAACTAGAGTCAAAAATTGATCTCAATAGCAGCTTGTGGAAGCCTCCTCCGAAAATTATGGTTGACTTGATTTCTCAAAGAGGATATCGAGTGAGTTGGTTGAAATTGATTACACAAGCAAATTATCAATCCATAAATTTAGAAGTAAATCAAAATCTTGCCGAACATCTAACTGTTGAAAATTCACCTATACTCTTCGGTTGTCGAACCGGAATTTGTGGAACTTGTCTCGTCATTATTGAAGGGGAT
>JBCBIN010000255.1:0-6028 GCA_038524555.1 Cyanobacteria bacterium J06623_7
CTTGTGTATATGTGAGATTGTATAGTGTTAAACAAAAATATTTTTTTCAGACCAAAACGTAGAGCGTGTTTGGCTCAATCGAATTCTTACCTTAGCTCGGTCTGTAATTGAGGTCGATGCCAGACATCCGTAGATTTGGGCAGATTTTTATTAATTTTTGTGAAAGACAGCGAGAAAATGCGGAAAACCTTGAGAAGTCGAACTTAGACTGTAAATTAATGCAAAGATACTAATCTGCATCGTTTCATTTAAGAGAGGAAGTTAGGGTAAGCTATGATTCCGTTGCAGTTAACTTTAAAAAACTTTCTGAGTTATCGCGATGCAACTTTAAACTTTAAGGGGCTGCATACTGCCTGTATCTGCGGTGCCAATGGTGCGGGCAAGTCTTCACTGCTAGAGGCAATTACTTGGGTGGTATGGGGCAAGAGCCGTGCGGCAACGGAAGATGATGTGATTAATGGTGGTGCTAAAAATGTCAGAGTAGATTTTGAATTTAGCTGCAATAATCAAACTTACCGCATTATTAGAACTCGCACCAGGGGTAGAAGTAGCGCCCTTGAATTTCAGGTAGAGACTCAGGCGGGTAGCTTTAGAACGATTACAGCTAAGGGCTTAAGGGCAACTCAGGAAGAAATTATTGCCTGTCTCAAGCTCGATTATGATACCTTTACTAACTCGGCATATCTGCGTCAGGGAAGAGCGGACGAATTTATGCTGCGTCGCCCGAGCGAACGAAAACAGATTTTAGCCGATTTACTCAAGCTTGATCGCTACGAACAACTATCGGGTAAAGCGAAAGATACGGCAAAGGAATATAAGGGCAAAATCGAACAACTTCAGCAAAATCTCGCGCCTCTAGAAAGCGAACTGGCAAAGCGCTCGGAGGTGGTTACAGAGTCGCAAACAGTCAAGCAAGAATTAGACGGGTTACAAACTAAACAGGATGCAGAACGGACTCAGCTACAGCAGCTACAGGCGGTAGAGTACCAGCGTCAGACTTGGGAAAAGCAGCTAGCGATGCAGCAAAGCCAGTATCAGAACTTAGCTCAAGATTGCGATCGCGCGACTAAAGATATTCATAGTGTGCGGCTACAGTTAGATTCGTTGACGGGTGCGATCAAGAAAGAGGCAGAAATTACCCAGGGATACCAACAGCTATTGGCATGGCAAGAACAAGAGCAAGAACTGTCAGCCAAATTTGCTACCTATCAAGAAGCCCAGCAGCAGCGCCAGCAGCTCGAAAAACAGCTATCGCAACACAAAAACCAGCTCAATTTGCAAATCAATCAGACGCAAACCCGGATTGAAAATATCCAACAGCAGGAACAAGAAGTAACTAAAGTATTATCTAAGTCAGAAGATGTAGAATCAGCCTTGGGTAAACTGAACCAAGCACGCCAGCGACTGACAGAACTAGACCGACTACAGCAGTATATTTCCCCTCTAATCAAACAAAAAAACGAGCTAGAAAAAGATATTAGTCGCGAGGAAGCCAAGCTATCCGCCAAACTAGAGCAGCTATACAGCGCCGCACAAAAGTTAGCAGCAGATATCGAAAGAGTCCCGGAACAGAGAAACCAATTATTAACGGTAGATGCGCAGATCGACGAGTTAAAAAAGAAAGAGACTTATCGCGAACGAGTCAAGCAAAAAGGCACTGAAAGAAGAGAATTCCAAACTAAGCTTCAGGAAACTCAGCGCATCTACGAAAAACAGCTTCACGAATTACAGCAAAAGCTCCAGATGCTTTCTACCCCCGATGCTATCTGTCCTCTGTGCGATCGCGAATTAGACGAACACCATCGTCATCAGGTAGTAGGCAAAACTCAAAAGAAACAGCAGGAAATTGAAGAACAGATCTGGGTGATTCGGGAACAATTATCTACCTGCGATCGCGAAATTCAGCTATTGCTTAACGAACATCGGGAGATATCTCAACAAATATCCAGCTACGACACCTTGCAAAAACAGTACGGGCAGCTAGAGGCACAGCTAGAAGCCACCGAAGCCGTTTATGATCGCCTCCGAGCCACACAAGAAGAACGAGATATCCTAGAGCGATCATTACAGAGTGGTAATTATGCAGCAGATTTACAGACCGAAATTAAGCGGCTAGCCACTGAATTAGAAACTCTTAACTATGACGAACAAACCCACGCTCTAGTTCGGGGAGAGGTCAATAGTCTGCGTTGGGCAGAAATTAAACAGTCTAGAATTGAAGATGCTAAAAAACGTCAGGCAAAGCTAGACGAACAGAAGCCGCAGTTATTAACGCAAATTAACGAACTACAGACTAAATTAGAGAAGCTACACATCGATTCTTCTATCCAGCAGCAAATTAACGCGATCGAGCAGCAAATTGCCGAACTCGGCTATGACCGCACCACCCACCAGGAGCTGTTAAACTCTCTAAGAGAATCCCAATCTTGGCAGCTAAAACATCAGGAACTACAAAAAGCCCAGCGAGAATACCCTGAGGTACAGACAAAGCTGACGGAATTAGAACAGCTATTGCAGACAAGACTCCAAAATAAACAAGCCAGCCACGAACAGCTACAGTATCACCTGGCGCAAAAAGAAACCATTGCCGATAATCGCCAGGAAATCAATATTTTAGAACAGCAAATCCAGCAGCGTCGTCAGCAGCTAGACGAACTAATCTCCCGCAGCGGTAGACTACAGCAGTCTTTAACCCAGATCGATAATTTGCAGGTTCAGCACCAAGATACAGAGAAACAGCTCAAAAACTACGAAAAACAACATCGGATCTATCAAGAACTAACTCAAGCCTTTGGCAAAAACGGCATTCAGGCATTAACTATCGAAAATATCTTGCCCCAGCTAGAGGCGGAAGCCAATCAAATCCTTGCCAGACTTACGGGAAACCAATTCCACGTCCAGTTTCTTACTCAAAAGGCAACCAAGGGCACATCCAAGAAAAAAACCAAGTTAATCGACACTTTAGACATTGTCATTGCCGATGCTGGCGGTACGCGTCCCTACGAAACTTACTCTGGAGGGGAGGCATTTAGAATTAACTTTTCGGTACGGCTAGCCCTAGCCAAGTTATTAGCCCAGAGATCGGGTACCTCACTCCAAATGCTGATCGTCGATGAAGGTTTTGGTACCCAGGATGCCGAAGGCTGTAGTCGTTTGATTGGGGCGATCAATGCGATCGCTTCTGACTTTGCCTGTATTTTGACGGTGACGCACATGCCCCAGTTTAAAGAAGCATTTCAAACTAGAATTGAAGTGATTAAAGACGAAGCGGGTTCGCAAATTCAGGTATCGAATTAGGGTGAGCTATGAATAATGTTACGTATTTAGTTAATCTATGAAGCCTGGTTAGAGAGTAAAAGTAAAAGGTAAAAGGTTAATCGTGACAAGTTAAGACAAGTTCGTTTTAAGTAACTACTACAGATAGTACTTTAATCCTGTAGTCTAATTATCGCAGTCGGTTCAGCTTGCTTGATCGTTATTGATTCCCCCGCTCCTGTCAGGGTGTTAATCAGCAAAATTCCCCCCATAACTGCCATAATTGCATTTTCGCTCAAGCTGACAATTCCCAAGGGAGTTCGCGAACTACCTCCGACACAGGCACAGTTAAGATCTAGCTTATCGAGATAAACCGCTTTAAACACCGAAACTCCGCCACTAACGCCAACTAGCAAAGAAGCTATTCCCGTTGCCATCGGTGCCACTCCCGATAAAAAGCCTAAGGCGATCGCCAGTTCGGTAAAAGGATATATCTTGGCATAGGGGCGTATTTTTTTGGTAATCAAGTCGTATTTTTCAAAGCCTCGGACAAAGGACTCAAGATCCATCAGCTTGAGCGTGGCTAATAGAGATAGAGAATAGCCCATAAATCCAGTTAGCCCCAGACTTGTTGCCAACGCCATTAATCCCGCACTAGAGAATACGGCAATGACCGGAAGATAAGAAGTCTGATTCTCTTTTTTATCTACTTTGACATCTAGTTTTTTAGCGAGATCGGTATAGCCACCAATCCTTTCTGACCCAAAAAAGATTTGCGGCGTAGTGGCAACGTTATGTTTCGCTTTAAAGGCGGCGGTTTCGGCGGTGGAAGTGAACTTGTGGTCGGTAAATTCAATTCCCCGCTCCTGAAGTAGCTTAACTGCCTTAAGTCCCCAAGGGCATTCGTGTTCGGGATTGGACATTCTGTATAGCCTAACGGTTTCTTGAGGGGCAAGATTAGTCATGATTCATCGCTATGGTGCTTCATCAATAATCTAAACTCTCTAGTTAGCTATAGAGTCAAGACCATTGGCAACAAATAACGAATACTTTCGACTTGTCACCAATGGCGATTGATCGCCCTATTCTGCAGCAAAGGCATAGAAGGCAATACCTTCTGAGTTGTAGTTATCTAAGTTATCTTCAATCGAGTCTCTTTCGGTTGAGGAAGGAGTAAACAAATGCCCTCCGGTATTGGTATCTAAAAACCGGAAAATAGGAATTGTTCCCTCTTGCTCCTCTGTAAAGGCAAAGAAAGAATCTTCTTGTAAAACGTAGTTGTCGAGATTCTCCTCGATAAAGTCTAGCTCTACTTGGGAAGTAGTGTAAAGAAACGCCCCGGTATCTTGATTGAGGAGGGTAAATACTTCTTCTGCCGTTCCTGTCAGCGGATCGACGGTGCGATATCCCAAATCTTCGGCTACAAGATCGGGCTGGTCGTCGATTAATTCATCTCGTTCGGCTTCTGAAGTGGCATATAAATGAATCCCCGTATCTGGATCGAGAAAGCGAAAAACCTCCGAACCAATGGGGTCAGAATCTGTTTCTGGTTCAGGTTCTGGGTCTAGAGGAGTTGGTTCAGGTTCAGGTTCGGGTTCGGGCTCGGGCTCGGGCTCGGGTTCAGGTTCAGGTTCGGGCTCGGGTTCAGGTTCAGGTTCAGGTTCAGGTTCAGGTTCGGGTTCGGGTTCGGGTTCGGGTTCAGGTTCGGGCTCGGGCTCGGGTTCGGGTTCGGGTTCGGGTTCGGGTTCGGGTTCAACGGTAATGGTAAATTCATCCTCTACTAATTCCCCCAGTAGATTAATCGCCTCGATAGAAATAGTCGCCTCGCCTGTTTGGTCTGCCACATAATCGAGAACTAGTTCACCATCAACAATACTAGCTTCCACCAATGCTTCATTAGAATTTTCAGTCACGGCAAAAGATAGCTCTGCTTCTGAAACCAGGCTAATATTTTCCAGAAAGACTAAATCATCCGTGTTTACAGGTTCGGTGTTATCCGTCACGGGAACGGTCGCTAACGCCCCACCACCATTGACAATAGGCAGATCGGCGATCGCATCAATTGCTTCGAGATCGGATGCGCCTAAAACTTGACCGAAGGCGGTAAAGCCTCCGTTTTGATTGTCTAAATTACCAGAATTATCTTCTAAATTGAAAAACCACTGGTTGGTTGCGCTGTCCGGATCGCCATCCAGCTTCGCCATAGCAATCGTGCCTCGAACATTAGAGCGATCGCTGCTAAATTCGTTATCGACTGGGTCGTTCGCAGGAATTTCGACTACTTGGTTATCCGCAACGGTAAAGCCACCTCCCTGAATAATAAATCCGGGAACGGAACGATGGATAATACTATTGTCGTAATCTTCTGCCTCTACATATTCAATAAAATTGGCGACAGCATTGGGGGCACCAACTCCAGGCTGATCGAACAGCAAAACATCAACATCTTCTACTCCCACATTTTCGGCAAATTCAAACCGAGCTATCTGACCGGTGGTGGAAGGATCGTCAAAGTTATCAACTAATTCTATAGTCGTGTTAGCTTCGTTCTCGGTAACTATAAAATCTTCAATCGGTTGCGAAACTAGGGGCGTAGTCATAAGTCTCTAAAATATATTACGAATTAATAGCAGTTCTAATTTAAACTAAGTGCTTATTTTTGTCTTGACCACAAAATAATTAAAACGGTTAAAATAATACGTCTAGTGTGGATTAAAAATCAGAGTAGTTTGTTTTTAAGCTATAAGCCTTAAGCTATAAGCCTCAAGGAAAC
>JBCBIN010000256.1:0-6002 GCA_038524555.1 Cyanobacteria bacterium J06623_7
GTAATTGGTATGCTCACTGTTGCTACTGTACCTCACCACTATAAGAAACGCTATAATCTCCACACTAAATTCACAAATAGCTCTAGCTTTTTAAGCGTAATTTCTCCTCGAACCAATGTATTGCGCGGCAACTACAAAATTACGCTCGTTGTTTGATATTATGCATTGCTAACTATTTGTATATTTACTTAATAAGAATCTATGAATGTTAACTTATCTCAGTTAGAACCCAAAAGTAGCCTGCTAGACTTGACTCAATTTACTCAAGCTTTAGACAATCTGCGCAATCAATCAGCATCTTTACGTCAGTCCTATGTTGCGGCAAAGCCCTATTCCCATGTGGCGATCGATAATCTGTTTGAGCCTGAGTTGCTCGATCGCCTGGTGGCCGAGTTTCCCCAGCAGAAAAATCGCGATTGGTTGACTTGGGATACCAACAACGAATTAAAAAGCACTTCTAAAGGCATTGATGGACTGTCAGCATTCACGCAGATGTTTTGTCTGTGGCTAAATTCTCGGGACGTGATTCAAGAAATCGAATCGATTGTAGGAATTGATAACTTAGTGGGGGATCCTCTCTTTCACGGTGCGGGGCTGCACGAAATGTATCGAGATGGTTGGCTGGATATGCACGCAGACTATACGCGGCATTTTTCTTTGCCTTTAATGCGTCGTATCAATGTTTTAATCTACCTTAACCGAGATTGGGATAGTAGTTGGGGGGGAGGTCTGACTTTGCAAGATCGTCAAAAATCTGGTGAGCAGGTCAGCTATGATTGCTACTTTAATCGCACGATTATTTTTCCTACCACAGCCAAAACTTTTCATGGTGTGCCCCAGCCTCTATCTTGTCCTCCAGATCGCAGCCGTAAGTTACTGTCGATTTACTACTGGACACCAATTCCAATGCCTTTATGGGCTAAAGCCGGTACTCCCTTATTATGGGCGTCAGATCGTAAGAAAGGTTTGAAAAAGCTCTTGGGTAGAAAGTAATTGTCATAATTTTCTGCTGTCTTGTTTAATTTGAGGAGTCCCACGCCTCAACCTGCCGAATTTTAATCAACACTTAAAAGACCGATAGCTACCCTCACTAATCGAGTCTTCGCTCTAGACTCAAGTTACTTATTCTCGTTTCCAGTTCATAATGTCCCAAGTCCGCATGTCCCAAGCCGTTGGTTCGTAACCCGTTAGAGTATTGCCAAAAGCCATCACATCGGCTCGATGCACTAAGGGAATAACAGCAACATCTTCAATTAACAGGTCGTTCATTTCAATCAATAATTGACTGCGCCGTTCCGGGTCTAGTTCTCTGCTAGCTTCTTGCCACAGGCGATCGTATTCGGAGTTACAGTAGCGAGCATTGTTATCTCCCGACCAATTATTTGCCTGTTGGGGAATTTGAGCGCAAACCATATAGTTCATATATGCAGCAGGATCGGGGCTAGTGTTTCCCGTCGTATACATCTGCAAGTCAGCGTAAAAATGTTCTACCGTATCGTTGTTGCTAGGGTCGCTGGAAAAATAGACGCTGGGATCGATACTTTTTAATTCGACACCAATACCAATAGACTGCAAACCCTGCTTGACTACCGCCTGAGTTTTTTGTCGGAGAGGATTGACCGAAGTTTGAAACAGCATCTGCATCTCAACCCCGTCGCGATCGCGAGTACCGTTGCCGTTACTATCCTGCCAGCCAGCCTCGTCGAGTAACTGTTGAGCTAGCTCTAGGTCGTATTGATAGCTGGTATTGCTCGAAGCATATTCTGGAGGAGCAACTAAGAAATTAGCTGTTGCCTTGCCGGTTACCCCATAAAGCTGTTCGGCGATGGTCTGACGATCGATCGCTAACTCTAAAGCCCGACGTACTTGGCGATCGCTCAACCAGGGATGGGGCAACTCTACACTGGAACGTTCTCCCGAGGGAGCTACTTGATTTGGATCGCTATGGTTGATAATGATGCGCTCCATTAACGCGCCATAGTTAGAGACAACCTTACCCTTACCAGCGGCAGCTAACTTATCTAGCACGGGAGCTTCTACCTGAAGATTGTAGGCAAAGTCGGCATCCTCTGTTTGCAATACGGCTCTGGCAGCAGAAGTCGCATCACCTCCCCCCTTGAGTTCGATACGTTTGAAACCTAACTGCTCAACCTGACGAAATTCGGGATTGGGTTCGTAGACGACCGTATCTCCCGGACGAAAATCAACGACTCGATAAGCTCCCGTGCCGATGGGCTGTAAATTAGCAGGAGCCGAACGGGCATTAGCACCGCTATAGTCTTGATAAATATGTTGGGGTAAAATCATACCTTCCCCACCAACAAACACCAACGACCAAGCAGGATTTACTGCCTTAAAATTAATTTTGACCGTGTGTTCGTCAATTGCTTCAACACTTTCGACGACTTCGTAAGTTCCGGCAGATACCGCACCAACTTGTGAGTTACTGATAAATTGATAAGTGAAGACCACATCCCGAGCGGAAAAAACTGTGCCGTCGGACCACTTAACATCCGGCTTAAGCTTCCAGGTCACAGATTTCCCATCTGCTGCCACCCCGCCGTTTTCTACGGTCGGAATTTCCGTCGCCAAAAAAGGAATCAGTTCACCCTGGTTATTAAAGCTAGCCAGGGGTTCGAGGGTAATTCGCGCGGCTTCTGCATCTTTAAATCCCGTCGAGAGATGAGGATTGAGAATAGTCGGTGCTTGCCAATAGAGCAGTTTGAGGGTGCTGCTGTCCTGCGGGCTATTAGCGGTAGGAGTGCCACAGGCATTAAGTGCTAGGGCTACTCCCAAAAAGAGACAAAGTTTAGTTAGAAATCGCTCGCTCCGCATCATGTTATTCCTCTTGCCGTTGGTGAATCATACCCGATCGCTCTGGTGGTCGTAAACTATAGGTCAAACTAACATTGCCAGTTGAGCATAGGCGATCGCCAGACTGCCGCATAGACTCAAACCAAGACCCCAATAAAGTTGCTGGCGGCACTGGTGTAACCTTCCAGCTAAGAGTTCTGCTTCTGATTTGAAACTGATGACAAAGGGTTTACGGCGATCTTCAGCCGCACTAATCTGCAATTGACCGTTAATATCTTTTACCTCGCCAATAATATAAATTTCTGCCCCTAGCTCGATAACTTTTTCGGTGCGCTGGTAGCCTAAAACGCGATAATCATTAGCTCGAACGCGGTTACAAGATTCCAATTGATTCACCACCGTCATGCCATCAATTTCCGCCTCATTTAGGTTGACCGAGATTGTATCCGTACCGTCTGCCAAATAAAAATTGGTGCGATTCTGATAATTTTTTACGAGCTTAGTGCCCCGCTGTTGCTTCGCCGGTCGGTTTTCGTCTGCATCAGAGCAGCATTCAGTTCGTTCGTACTCTTCCTCAATCTTGGTCTGGTAATAAATACACTGTCTTGACGATAATTCTGCCGTTAGAGGACGATCGCAGCGCACTGTCCCCCGAACCTCTACCTGTTCCCGCCATGTCCCCACACGACCAGTAGAGCGACTAAATTTGGCCTGTCTGTTCCGCAAAGCAGCGAGATTGGAAATTTCTGTTCCTCGGATGGCGCGAATATCGATTTTGAGCCAATAATACCTAATTAGAAGCATGATGGCGATCGCCAAAATAACCCAGCCGGCAATAAAAATAATAGTATTCACTTCCAATAAAATTTAGCGTGACTCTAGTTAACTTGAAGTAATAACCTAAAGTAGCGAAACTATTTCGGCAAGCCTTTGGGGACGACCTAAATAAAAGCCTTGAGCATAGTCAATATTTAAACGATGTAGAATATCCAGAATCTCTTGATTTTCGACAAATTCCGCCACGGTTTTTAACCCAATCCCGCTAGCTAAATGCTCGATCGCCTCTACCATTACTAACGAAACCTGATTCCGGTGCAGATCGGCAATAAAGGAACCGTCAATCTTGAGGTAATCGAGGGGAAAACTATTTAAGTAAGAGAGAGAGCACATACCTTTGCCAAAATCATCCAGAGCAAACTGACAGCCCAGGGCTTTCAAGGCCACAATAAACTGGCGGATATGCTGAATATTATCAATGGCGATCCCTTCGGTAATTTCAAAGCAGAGTAGCTGGGGCGGCAGCTGATATTTTCCCAGTTTGATCGACAAAAAATCTAAAAACTGGCGATCTTTAAGAGAAGCCCCCGATAAATTGACCGAAAATTGGTAGTTTTGCCAGTTGTCCTCGGCTCCAACTGCCATCAATTTTGACAGGAGTCGGTCGATTACCCAGGTATCGATATTCGACATTAGGTAATTGCGCTGGGCAATTTCTAAAAAACAGCTAGGGGGGAAAACCTCCCCGGCGCGATCTTCCAGCCGCAAGAGAATTTCAAACCGATTCTTGCCCTCCTCTTTAAGAGCCTTGATTGGTTGAGCATAAAGATGAAATAAATCGTGCTCTAGAGCATAGCGAATTCGCTGCGTCCATTCCCGATCTTGATCTGATTCCTGGCTCGATACCTGTACAACCTCTGGTTCATAAATAGCTACGCGATCGCGACCGCGATTTTTAGCGAGATAGAGGGCTTTATCTGCCGCCGATAGCAACATTTCCGGCAGAGATTGGGTCTGGGGAATTGTAGTTGCTACCCCTAGGCTGACTGTGACTACCGAGTTACCAGGCGAATTAGGATGGGGGATTTCTAAGGCACTAATCGCAGTTCTGATATCTTCTGCAACTTTGGCGGCTCCGACTTGATCGGTATTGGGCAAGATAATCACAAACTCTTCACCACCATAACGGGCGACAATATCTACCGATCTTTTTAAGGTAGCGGATATGGTTTGAGCCACCTGCTTAAGACAAGTGTCTCCCTCTTGATGACCGTAAGTATCGTTGAAAAGCTTAAAATAATCTACATCGCTGAGAATAATTGAGAGATCGGAATAAGTTCTTCTTAGGCGAAACCATTCTCGATGGAGCTGTTGCTCAAAATAGCGGCGATTATAAACCTTAGTTAGGGGATCTTTGAGAGAAAGCTGTTTGAAACGCTGGTTGCTGATTTGACTAGCCTGGAGCTGCTGGTTACTCCGCTGTAACTGTTGGTAAAGCTGCTTTTGACTCAGGGCAATACTGAGCTGAATTGATAGCTGGTGCAAAAAAATTGGCGACCATCGATCCCACTGATTAATACTGGTTCGTTCGACAATTAGCCAGCCCCAGAGGGGATAATGGGGCATTGATTCTAGTCCCTGCTCCAGCAAAATCGGCATGGATAGCTGAAATTGACTGCCCTGGATTATCGGTCTACTCTCCAAATCTATGGGATAAAAGTCCGCTGCCGTGAGCTGTGTTAGTCGAGTTGCTGAATCTTGCGTCCAGAATTGAGATTCTACAACAATTTTTTCGGTAGTCAACCGGACGATACTGGCGCGATCGCTGGCTAAAATTTCAGTTAAAGATTGGGTTACAGTATCAAAAATTATTTTGAGCTGAGAAGAACGACGAATTAGTTGAGTTAGATCGACCAAAAACTGCTGCTGTTTCATATTTTGGGCGATCAGCTTTTCTATCCCATCTGTCTCTGCCTCCCCTCTTCCATCGAGCCATAAAAACTCCCCTAGCCCAAAATTTTCCCCGACGAGATTGGTTTTTCCTGCCGTCTCCAACTCTTCCTGAGCAGTATATCCCTCACTCTGCTCGATGATGATTACATCTAGTACTTGATCGCTATTGATTCCCAGTTGAAAAATAAATTCATGGCGCTGATCTGTCGATAGACGATAGCCGTACAAAGCTGAATTAGATGAAGATAAATAATGTTGCTCTAGGTTTTGCCCTGTATCAAATTGCGCTGCGATCGCCTCATATAGCTGAGGATAATTTTGCCACAAATAACTAGTATGTTTGATTGCCCCGGCTATATTCGCATTCAGTATGCCTAACTAATAAAAATGTCTCAATCTAAAATCAAGCAGTTTAGCCTTCTAATTATTAGAGAGTCTGGGACAGAAAATATTTATAG
>JBCBIN010000257.1:0-5978 GCA_038524555.1 Cyanobacteria bacterium J06623_7
GAGATAGAAATGCGCCTAATTCCGGCGGGAGAATTTAGCTTAGGTAGCAATGAGATCGCGGCTTTGGATAATGAACGTCCTCCTCACAGGATATATCTTGCTGACTACTGGCTTGATCGCTATCCCGTTACCTGCCAACAGTACGAACAGTTTATGACTTCAAACGGCTATCAGGAGCGGCAATACTGGAGTGAAGCTGGCTGGGAATGGTTGCAGCAGCAAATAAACGTTGATCGTCCTTTATACTGGTCGGACAATAGCGATCAGTTAAATCATCCCGTATCGGGAGTTAGCTACTACGAAGCCGAAGCATACGCTAATTTTGTCGGCAAAAGACTACCCACCGAAGCTGAATGGTCAAAAGCCGCTTTAGGAGCATCTCTAAACTGTAACGGAGATCGCCGCATGGGACAGACAACCCCCGTAAATGCTTATCCGGAAACAAGTCGCTATGGTTGTCAAGATATGCTTGGCAACGTTTGGGAATGGACAGCTAGCTGGTTTGATGGTTACGAGGGGTTTGCAGCTTATCCCTACACTGGGTATTCGGCGGCATATTTTGATCGCCAGCATCGAGTTTTGAAAGGGGGCAGTTGGGCAACAGGAACCATGGGTTTGAGGACAAGCTTTCGCAACTGGTATCATCCTGGGGTTAGGCAAATTTTTTCCGGTTTTCGCTGTGCCAGAGATTGAGAGTAAGCAATATCTAACCGCCCTAAACCTAGACCTAAAGTGCCTGACCGATTTTGGGTTCTCTCCCGGCAATTAAGCGCTCGATGTTAGTCTTATGACGCACGATGACGTATAGTCCGGCGATCGCGGCAAAGATGGAAAATGCTAGGGGTTGATTAAATACCACCATGAGAATATTAACGGCGATCGCACCGCAAATTGAGCTTAAAGAAACAATGCGAGAAATAGCCAAAACCAGACCAAAACTGGCAAGAGTTCCGAAGGCTACTGTCGGATTCATGACCAATAAAACTCCAAGAGTCGTGGCTACCGACTTGCCACCGGTAAAGTTGAGCCAGACTGATTTACTATGACCAATAATTGCGCTTAAGGCAGTCGCAACAATTAGCCAAGAATGCCAGCTAAGGGGCAAAATATTTTCAGGAATAAAAACATAAGCCACGTTAACTAAGGCTAGAGCCAGAGAGCCTTTAAGTAAGTCAATAATTAAGACAAATATGGCGGCGGGTTTACCCACAGTCCGCAAGACATTGGTTGCCCCAGTGGAACCAGAACCATGTTCGCGGATATCAATTCCCTTTAAATAGCGCCCAGCTATATATCCCGTCGGAATCGATCCCAATAGGTAAGCAGCCAAAATCAGTAGCAAGCTAATACCGAAGCTAAAAATCATTGTCGATAAACTTTATAAATTGCTTGAATATTTAATCATAGTTTAGCTGCTTTTCGTCTCTAATAAAATGCCTGCAGAAATTAGTACAAATAATTAGCAGAATTAGGTTTATTAGCCGAGGCAAAAGCTAGCCAGATAGGGAATTTGAGAACTGATAAATTTAATAGTTCTTCTGTCTCATCGATAATAATTATCGGCAATAACTTATCAGCTAATAAACGTTCGGCACGCTGAACTAAAACCTCAGGGGAGTCGAACAGCACGACACCTCTGTTGGCACCAAAATCGCGGCGGGAAATGCCCAGACAGTCTTCTAATCCCTTACGCCATTCCCCTAAATTTTCGGGAGTATCGGTAAGAACCAAAACCTGAGTACGATCGCGATAGATGTCGTGGAGAATGGAAATAGTTGCCGAAGCCAACAAAATATTTTGGAGACGACTGCCGGTACTGTCTACTGCCCCGCGACCTCCCTGGGTGAAAAACCATTCTTGGACTTTCTGGGCTTGTTTTTGGTCGAAGGTACGTCTTAACTGCCAGGGAGCGCCATAATAGTCGGGACTATTGCAATATTGATCTAATAACTGGCGAATACGTCGGCTTTGGTCGGCAAAAGTAGGTTCGTTAAACTGAGCGGTTGCAGAGCGATCGCTACTGCCTCTAGTTCTACTGGCATTTCGATCTCTATTACGATTACGCGGATTTTCATTGCGATCGCGACGACTACCTAAATTGCCAGAATTGCCCAGTCGCTCTCTATTTCTACCCCGATCTCCCTCTCTATTAGCAGGACGCAGATTCCCTCGTTCGACCATTCGCTCTCTATTTCTTTGTGGGGGGGCTTCACTACGACTTAGCTCCAGTTTTTCGGCAGCAGTAGCTAAATCTTGGAGGCTACCGACTAGATATTCTTTGAAACCCTGAACTCGAATAGCTAATTCCTTTGAGGAGCCGGCAAAATTACTCCGCATTTCGCGATCGATTCGTTCTTTGCGTCGTTCGAGCTTATCAATCTCAATCCGTAAATTAGCCTTGCGTTCCTGTAGCTCTTTGGTTCCTTCCTCAATTAAGCGACCCATACTTTCCCGAGCGGCATTAAGGTCTGCCATTAATTGTTCTTTGCTTGCCTGTAGTTCGGCAATTTCCTGCTGTAAAGATGCTTTTTGTGGTTCTAAATCGAGAGCTGCATTAGCTTCATCGGTTTTGACTTTAGGCGGTTCTGGTTCGGCGGCTTTGGTTTCATCGAGCCAAGTATCGACAAATAATTCTGGTTCTGGTTCTGGTTCCGGTTTGGGTTCTTCAGTAGTTGTAACAGTTGGTTCTAGTTCGACTTCAGCTGCGGCTGGTTCGTCTAAGTCGGCTTGAGGAGTAGATGTTTCTAGTTCGGATTCTAGGTCAGCAAAATCAACGGCTGTATCTGTGGCGATTTCTGCTTCCAAGACAATTTCGTCGTCTGCACTCTCTGAGGCTGATGTAGACCAAACATCTTCGCTAAAGTTAGTTGTCTCTGCCGTATCTGTCTCTAGGGCATCGGCTTGAGGCGAGTCTAATTCTAGAAATTCCAATTCTGGATTATCTATGTTATCTGATTTGGGAACTGAGGGGTTTTCAGAGTTCATGAGAATGCCCTGCTGCTTAAAATAATTGACTGAGTTAATTTATTGACTAGTCTTGAGTTAACCAATTTAATCTAATTTAGTTTGACTGACGAGGATAGTGCTGCTCCAAACAATCTCTAAGGGTTTTAGCATTAAAAATAATGGGCAGAAAATGAATGCTGTTGACCTCTTTGAAATAAAACAAAATCGGCACTGGCGACCAAAATATCGACCAATTTAACCATTCACTGTAGGGAAAACTCCGAATTACCGTTGAAGAACGCTTAACTTCTAAGGCATCGGGGGTAAATTGCAGCCTAATCAAAAAAGTCTGGATGATCAGAAACAAGCCCAAAATTGCGATCGCCCCCCCCAACCACCAGGAAACAAAACCAAGCCCCACTGCGATCGCCAGTAAACAGAGCGGAAGCTTAAAATTTGGCGCTAGTTCTACGGTTGTGCCAGTATCGGTAGGGTTAAGATTGGTGGTCATGAAATTGCTGAATTTTGGTTGTTGGTTTGACTGTAGAATATCTTACCGTTCTGGTTAATTAGACAACCGAGTCACGGTAAAGGTTCAAAAATTGGCATGACTATAATTTTGCCGCCTCTATTTTACAATGAGCCTTAATTTAGCTGAGATTGATAACACGCACTAATTAAGCAAATCTAATTTGAAGCAGCCTAATTCAAGAACTGACGACCCAAACCTTGGAACATGATCCAAGATAGGAAAAAGTTAGTAATAAAAATGGCAATCAAGGCCATGACCACCGCTGTAGTAGTAGATTCGCCCACACCTTTAGCTCCACCAGTAGTTGTCAAACCCCAGCTACAGCCAATAACGGCAATGATACTGCCAAAAATAACTGCCTTAATTAAAGCGCTAATCAAATCCCAGATCTGTAAAAATGACTGGATAGAATCGATAAAAGTAGTTTGGGCAATACCATAAAATAAGTCGGCGACAAAAACGCCCCCGACCATACCCATTGCCAGAGACATGATGGTTAAAATCGGCAACATGGCACAACAGGCAATTAGGCGTGGAATCACCAGATAATCAATCGGATCGCTTTTTAAGACGTAAAGAGCGTCAATCTGTTCGGTAACTCTCATTGTGCCAATTTCGGCGGCGAATGCCGAACCAACCCGCGCAGCCAAGACAACTGCGGTTAAAACCGGTGCTAACTCTCGGCTCAAAGCCAGGGCGAGAACTCCACCAATGGCTTGCACTGCACCAAAATTCAGAAATTCTCGCGCTACCTGGATCGTAAACACCATTCCCACAAAAGTAGCGGTAACTAGGGCAATAATCAGCGAATCGGGCCCCACTACCTTCATTTGCTCCATCGTATTCTGACGATGTATTCTGCCCGTTAATAAGTGAACTACGACTTGTCCTGAGAGAAATACGGCTGCGGATGAACGTTCCAACCATGTCTGAATTCCCTTACTCAAGATAGAACTGCTCATTGGTATCGATCTCACGACTGGATGTTACGAAACAACTTCCCTGTCAGAGGACAAGAGGAAGATTTCTAAAATAGCACTTATTCTGAGGTTGCCTAAAATTCAATCCCCGGTTGCGCTTTAACCCCCTGTTCGCGAAAGGGGTGCTTGATTAATGACATTTCTGTTACCAAGTCGGCGATCGCAATTAACGGTTCGGGAGCGCCTCTACCGGTCAAAATCACGTGGGAATCTTCGGGTTTTTGAGCCAAACCTGCCGTAACTTTATCTACATCTAAATAGCCTAGCTTAAGGGCAATATTAACCTCATCGAGCAACACCAAACGATATTCGGGGTTGAGAATATATTCGAGACTAGTCGCCCAGGCTGCTTCTGCTTTAGCGATATCTCGATCGCGATCCTGCGTTTCCCAGGTAAATCCCTCTCCCATGGCGTGAAACTCTAGCTGTCCCTGCCACTTCTCTAAAACAGCTTTTTCTGCCGGTTCCCAAGCACCCTTAATAAACTGCACGATCGCTACCTTGTAGCCGTGTCCCAGCGATCGCATGACCATACCTAAAGCGGCAGTAGTTTTCCCCTTACCATTACCCGTATTGACAATGATTAAACCTTTTTCTTTGTTCTTTGCCGCCAGACGCTGCTCCTGCACTTCTTTGCGCCGCTGCATTTTTTGCTTATGCTGCTCGTTGCTAACTGCCTTCATAAGTTGTCAAATATTAGTGATGTTTTGGTTTGCCCATTTAGAGGATGTTATCTCATTTGCGGTAGTTAATGAGCAGAAGGAACATTCCCTAGTTACAAACGCAACAGATTATTACGAACTACAAAATTGTTTAACCCAAGCCATAGGTTAAACCCTCAATGCTCAATGTTAAATGCTCAATATCTAATCGGGATACCAAAACATACCCTTAATTCCCTCTGGGTCTAGAATAAAGCCCAACCGCTGATAAAACTTAACTACCTGGGGGTCGGCAAAAAGGGTGATGTTGCTAATATCGGCACTGCGTAGCTGGGAAATGGCATATTTCATCATAGCCTTGCCCAGTCCTTTACTCTGATACTTCGGATCGACTACCACATCCCAAATCGTAGCGTTAAAAGCATGGTCTGAGGTTGCCCGAGCAAAACCAATTAAACGACGCTTATTGCCCTGTACTTCCCACATAGAAATGACTAAAAAGCTGTGCTCGATTGCTTTTTTTACTTTCCGCAGGGGACGACGTGCCCAACCAACGCGATCGCATAATTCTTCCAATTCATAAAAGTCTAAATCTCGCTCCGTACTAAATACGATTTGAGGCTGAGAACTATCATTATTTTCGCTGTTTAATAGTTCTGCCTTAAATTCAGCGCCATTACTAGTATTGACTGTATCTGAATTGCTAAATAGTTTTTTCCAAAAGACCATGCCGTTATGGCTTTAATGATTTGTGGTTTTTAATATGATATGTCTGTTATATTAGTCTATTTTCCGACCCAAAAGTATTCTCAATTGCAAAACCATTGTCGGTTCCTTGTCGGTAAGATAGAAAAAAAG
>JBCBIN010000258.1:0-5959 GCA_038524555.1 Cyanobacteria bacterium J06623_7
AAATGGGAACACTTACTAATAAGTTAACAATTTACTTTAAGATGATATGCATAAGCTGAAAATTAGTCGGAAATTAATTTGAATTATCTATTTAATTATTGAGTTTAACTAAATCTGTCGTCTAACTGTCCGGTAAAATAAACGTTTTAAGTATATGAGGAGAATGGCGAATCGAGTAGTGTCTACAGACAATCTAACGACCATCAAAATTCTGCAACAGCCGTCTGGGTCGGAGTGGATTCAAATGGCGATCGCCAACCTAGATACAATTTTGCTCGACCATTCTCACTGCGAACGTAAGGCGGCGGGGTCAGCAATTAATCTCATGTTTCGCTATCCATCCCATCAGCAATTAGTGCATCAGTTAACGGCGATCGCCCGAGAAGAGTTATTACATTTTGAGCAGGTAAATCAATGGTTAGCTCGGCGAAATATTCCCCTTGCGGCTTTAAATTCTCCCCCGTACTTTGCCCGACTAAAATCCCAGGTACGTCACTCAGAACCCCAGCGTTTAATTGACTTATTGCTAGTTTCGGCCATCATTGAGGCTCGTTCTCATGAAAGACTGGGTTTAATTGGCGAGCACTGTCCCGATCCCGAGTTAGCAAAATTTTATCGCAGCCTCATGGCATCAGAAGCTCGTCACTACGGTATTTATTGGATTCTAGCAAAATCTTATAGCGATCGCCCGACAATTGAGCAAAGGCTGATGGAGTTAGGGGAATATGAAAGCAGTATTTTGGCAACGCTACATCACGAACCAAGAGTCCACAGTTAGCATTAAGCATTGATGGATAGTCCTAGAAACAGTATTGATTAATTAGAAAGACGACAATCTGAACTCAAGAGTTACAGAGTTTTTGCTCTTCTGGCTTGACGTTGGGGTTAGTGGTTAAATAATCTGTTAGGCGATCGCAGCCCTTAGATAAAAGATGATCGAGGTCTAAATTCCACTGAAACAGACTCTGTTGCGCTTCCCCACTAATCAGAGTTTTATCGTCGCTGCTAAATGCCAAGCTATTAATTTGACTGGTATGTCCCCTCGTAGTTTTGATTAATTCCCCCGAAGTCACGTTCCACAGTTTAATCTGGCGATCGGCGCTGCCCGAAGCTAATACCGTAGCGTCTGAATTGAAGCCAAGAGTAGTTACTCCGTCTTGATGTCTGGTTAGTGTCTGCCTTAGGTTACTAGTTTTGCCACTATCGGCGATCGACCATAATTTAATGCTGTTGTCCCAGCTAGCCGAAGCTAAAGTCTGACTATCGGCAGTGAAAGTTAAAGCAGTAATTGCCAAACTATGAGCCTCAATTGTCTGGAGTAATTCTCCGGCGCTAGACCAGATTTTAATCTGGCGATCGTAACCAGAAGAAGCGATGAATTTGCCATTGGGACTGACGGTAACAGTTTTGATACTGTCGGTGTGCCCGGTTAAAACTTGCGTAATCTGGGGCTGTTTTGAGATAGACCAAATATAAATTTTATTATTTTCCGCACCGGTAACTAAAGTCTGATTATCGGGACTAAAAGCAATACTGTTGACGGCATCGGCATGTTTCAGGCTGGTAATTAACTCGCCGTTGTCGGCATTCCAGAGTTTGACGCTATTGTCCCAGCTAGCAGAAGCAATTGTCTTGCCATCGGGGCTGTACTTAATCTGAGCAATAGTCCGCTCGTGTCCTGGTAAGTTCTGAACTATGGTTTGTTTTCCGCCGACACTCTCCCAGATATTTATCTTGCCGTCTCCCCCGGTGCTGGCAAACACATGAGGAGAAGTAGGTGAAGCAGCAATGCTAGATATTTCTTGCTGTCGATCGCCCGAGCGATTTAATACCTGCCAAATTCTTGCAGTTTTATCGACACCTACCGAAATTAATTTATAGCGATCGCCGGTCGTTGGGGTGATAAATTTGAGTCCGGTAATCGTTCCCGTATGTCCCGGTAAAGTCTGTAACAATAAGCCAGGGGCACTCCAGATCGTTATTTGACCATCAATTGTCGCAGCGGCTAATAATTTTCCATCACTACTGAGACTGATATAGTTGACTGATTCGGTATGAGAATAATCAATTGTTGCTAGTTGGGGTGATTGAGGCTTAAACTGCACCAGGCGATCGCGATCAGAATTAATTACATAGGTGCCAGCATCTGTAGTAATGCTTGATTGTTGGCGATCGCTAATTAAACTATTGGTTTGAATCTGGCTATTGGCAAAGCTAACCGCTACAGTATTGGCTTGTGCTTCTGCTTGAGTCAGGGTTTCTAGTAAGGTTCCAGCCTGATTCCAAACTTTTACCGTGTTGTCATCACTAGCCGTTGCCAAAAGTTGACCATCCTCGCTCACCTCAACGGCATTAATTCTTTGACTGTGACCTTCAAGGCGATTTAATTCTTGGGTGCCATAGATCGACTGTTGTAAAGTAGCGGCAGCCTTATATTTCGTTGCTTGCCAACTGTTTTGACCGACTAGCCGGGTCTCCCAACCGTTTATTTGCTCTAGCTGTTGACCCGCTTTAACGCTGGTAACGAGAGATTCTAGCTGCTGATTAGACAATAATTGTGCTTCAGCAACAGAGGTAAGATGATTGATATTCTCGACCTGAGTAATTAATTTCTGCCGGTAGGCACCGATACCGAAAGTAGTGGCGGTAATGCCTAAAATTCCTAAGGCAGCGGCGGTTAACTGTGCCCGACGCAAACGCTGTTTTATCAGTCGTTGTTCTGCTTCTCTGGCATCAATACAGCTAGCGACATAAGCTTGAGCCGTAGCGGATAATTCATCGGTGTATTTAATATATATTTCTTCTGCTTCTGCCAAACGTGCACCCTGGAGTAAAAAGTCATTCTGCTTCTCCTGAGGCTGCTGTGACCATAATCCTGCTTCCCGTTCGATCTGACGCTGCGATCGCAAACGACTGCGGTTTTCTTCCAGCCACCAGCGTAAACTCGACCAGTGACGGATTAAGATTTCGTGGACGACTTCGACCGTTGCTTCTTGACGCATCGCTTCGAGGAACAGCTCATCATCTTCAGCCGGATTAGCGGCACTGCGACTTTGCCCAATATTGCTACCGCTATCGAGATTGACCACTAGTAGTTTGGCATCGGTTAAGATTCGCAGGGTGCGATCGATTAAAGCGGCGGGATACTTGGCGACGACCAGCTCAGATTTGGTTAGACGACGGCGGGTATCTTCTGTCCCATTGCCCAATTCGGTTAAATTGAGAAAAATCCAGCGGGCACAGCATTGAGATTCTGGGTCGAGAGCTTCATATACTGTCTGTGCTTGTCTTTCTAATGCTCCCTTGACTCCTTCCAGTTCATGATATGCCTCCAAAGTCAGCTGACCATTGTTGCGGTTAGCCCAAAGCTGCTGGAGCGCAAACTGCAATAGGGGTAAATCTCCTGCTGAACGATCTAAATCCTGTAGCAGCACCTCAACTAAACCAGATTCTACCTGAAGTCCCACCCGTTTGGCTGGTTTGATGATCGCCCGACGATAATCAGCTTCGGTTAAGTAGGGCGGCACCAAAACGCTATTTTTTTGGAGTATCTGCCCGAGCCGGGGATTTTCCAGACAGGCAGCCACAAAATCGGCTCTAATGGTTAAAACTAGCTTGAAGCGATCGCCGGCATGTTCCACCGCCCCTAGAATTAGCGCTAGAAATTCCTGTCTTTCGGGTTCGCTAGCTAGGGTAAATAACTCCTCAAACTGATCGATAATCAGCACCACCATCGGTTCGATCCGCATGCGTAAATAACGTACCAGACCTTCCACTCCCTGATAGAGCAGCCCTTCTAACTCCAACTGTTGCTTTGCCTGTAGTTTAGGTTCCGCAAAATCGCTAAAAGCCCTCGCCAGAGCTTTTATTGGTTGCCTACCGGGGCGAAAGCTACCTACCCACCAGCGATTGCTACCAGGAATTTGCTTGCCTTCCCGCAACTGTGCCATCAATCCGGCCTGTACTGCAGAAGATTTACCGCTACCGGAAGCCCCCACGACGGCTAATGTCTCATTATGAGCTACATGATTGAGTAGCTTTTGCACCAAAGATTCTCGTCCGTAAAAGTATTCACTGCTGGCCGCATCAAAAGCCTGTAAACCCATATAGGGACAGATGCCCAAGTCTAAAATCGGCCGATCATCCGCGATCGCTTTCGTTGCCGTTAGCAGTTCGATTACCCCCTGAGTTCCCGATAGCCAGACTTGGGGCACGATACCAGTTCCCGCCAGAGCCATCTGTAGCTGACTAATCCAGGCGGCGATGGGTAGCTCTACTCCAGATTCAGCATTCTGCAGAGTCGATAAGACAGTATCAGCAAATAGCTGCGACTGAGCCAGAGATGGATTAGCTGCAATCAAACACTGTCCCCGTTCTGTATCTAGTCGTAAGTCTTCGATCCAATCGGCTAAGGAATCTGCTCCGGGGCAGTCCAAGATAACGATTTGCTGGGTCGCCCGGGAACTCTGTAACACCTTGCTCAACCAGAAACGAGAAAGCCGCATGCCGTCTGGCAATACTAGCCAAGATTCTCCCGCATCGGTAGTCTCTATTTCTCCCCGCAAATAAAGTAAAGCCGTATCAACCTCTAGGTTAGAATCTGTCCCAGCAATCAAACAGCTAGAGATTGCACTTTTTACCTGAGACCATGGTTCATTAGTTTGAGGAAAGTAGCGCAAGTTGAAATTGCCCTGACTCTGCAAGACCTGACTTAAGGCAAGAGTCGTACTGTTGGCTTTCAAACCGCTATCTACTATCAATGCCTGACGGGGATTAATTTCTAAATTACAGGAGACTTGCTTGCCCAGCACCACCTTGCCAAACCCTTCGACAATCCGCTTGGGAGTTTGGAGGGGAAATTCCGACTGAAGCTTACTTTCTCCCCGACTGCTCTTTTGCTGGTTGATTAAGCGAATTTGCTGGTTAGTTTTATCGATATACCGTAGGGTCTGATGATAGACATATTGATAGAGCGCATCGGCTTCAATTTCCCCCTTGGCATCGGCTGCTTCCCCCCGCAAACCCCGCATTAAATAGTAGGTAAATACTCCATGTCCCAGTTCGGGAAACTCCCAGGATTGCTGAGTGCGATCGCAAGATAATAAAGCATAGAAACCTTTACTTTCCGCTGCCTTGTGTCGCAAAACTTCCACTAGCTGAGAACTAGGATCGGCCAAGAGGGTGGTTCCCTGAAGCGTCATCCCTCCACTATGACAGGCATCCAACCAAACTAACTGTTGGCTCGCCGGGCAACTGGTTAACTGCTTGAGCAAATCATTTAAAGGTAAGCCCGTAGCTAAGAGTTGTTGGGTATCGGTATCAGCTAGACATAAAGCGACCTGTTGGCTCTCAGTTGCTAAAATACCGTGTCCGGAAAAGTAGAACAAAATCGTATCATTTTCGCCGGCAGAAGCAACAATATGCTCAATACTGGACAGCACCTCTTCTCGTTGAGGACGCAAGCTGACAAAATCATGATGGATTATTACTTCTTTATTCGTAAAGCTAGCCGTTGCCTCTTTTAAAGCCGCGCCCAATCCCTGACAGTCTAAAGCCGAATATTGCAGCGAAGACAGGTTTGAGTCTTGATACTGATTTACGCCCACCAAAAGAATCCACAATTTGGCCGGCTGTAATTTAGGTTGTAAGCGGGCACGAGATTTGACGCGAGGACACATCAGCTTCAGTAAAATTTGTTGTAGATGTTTAGTATATATCCCTAGGTTTGAAGCTTTAAATTTATGCAGTATATTGGCAATATATTTTAGAAGTCCTAGACAATCTAACTAAGGTCGAGCTTGTCGCTCAATAACCTGTCCCTCAATAATGATGAATCATAGCCGCCCGAGTCTAGAACGATATAAAAATAAACGCAGCATCTTTTTTTATCTAATTATGCTCACCGGGGCATTGAATGGATTATTATTTGCTTACTTTGAAGCATCAGTTAATCTGGTCA
>JBCBIN010000259.1:0-5957 GCA_038524555.1 Cyanobacteria bacterium J06623_7
ATTAACTCCTGTATCCTAAAATGAATAGTCCAGCCGAGGGACAGTAAACAGTAGACTAAGCTAGAATTTAGGTCCAAAATTTATGATCGACCCAGATTATCCTAAAGTTGTTTTGGCTTTTGCCTATCGCAATTTTGAAATTAAAATTTCTCGTGATGAATGGCAGGGACAGTATATCTACACTGCCTGGGCTGATTATCGTCTGGGCAGCGTGATCGCCGTTCCCTGCGCGATTACGACCAAGTTAGCAATTAGAAATGCTAAACGTTGGGTAGATAAACGAATACAGGGATTAGTCTAAATCTCAATGAGTCTAAAATTTTTGTCTGCTTAAATTCAGGCGATGAAGCCGTAAAACGATAATTTTTCTTAATTCTGGTTTTGCTCTCAAGCAACTACAGGAAAACTAGGGCGAGGAAACTAGGGCGGGTTCTTTAGCCTCTAATTGTGCTGCTGTACCAATTGCCTCTAACTCTATCTCTTTGCAAGTTCTCTTAATCAAACCACATAAGACTTTTCCTGGCCCCACTTCCATAATCTTTTCCACTCCCAGGGCAGAAAATTGCGCCATTGTTTCGCGCCAACGTACGGAACCAGTCATTTGCTGTGCCAATCTATCTTTAAGAATTTGGCTATCGGTACTAGGATTAGGGTCAACGTTAGAAATCACGGGGATTTTGGCGTCTCGAAACTCCACTGCATCTAATACAGCTCGAAACTGTTCTGCTGCTCCCTGCATCAACGGCGAATGAAATGCACCGGATACATTAAGAGGCATTTTTCTTTTGGCTTTAACCTGCTCTAAAACCCCCTCAACTCCTGCCGGGGTGCCCGAAATGACTACCTGAGCTGCACTATTATCGTTGGCTAACACTACATCATCAGCTTTGTTCAAGGCTTCATCTAGCTGCTCGCGATCAAACTTCATCAGGGCTGCCATTTTTCCACCCTCAGAATTATGCATTAGCTCGGCTCTTTTTTTGACCAGCTTTAGTCCCGACTCAAAATCAAATACTCCTGCTGCATACAGCGCTACGTATTCTCCCAAGCTATGACCGGCAACTAATTGTGGCGCGTCTATTTTTTCGGCCAATAAGTCAAACAGAATAGATTCAACCACATAGAGGCAAGGCTGAGTGTACAAAGTAGAAGCTAAGGTTGCCTCATCCCCTTGGCACACATCTAAGACAGACCAGCCTAAGATTTTTTCTGCTAGCTGAAATTTGGCCTGGGCGCTAGGAAGACCTTCTAAATCTACTCCCATGCCTACTGCTTGAGAACCTTGCCCTGGAAACACCCACGCTGCTTTTTTCATCAATACTATATTTATTTAGATAACAGTTCAAACTGTCGCTCTGAGAAACTTCTAACTTTCCTTAAGATTTTCTTAATAAACAGTCTGTTACAAATTATCTCATTTTGTGGACGAGTTTGTCGAATTAGATTGACAAAATACTCTGTGCTAAAAGTTTGAGCTTAAAGCAGGTCGTGTTTTATAGCTTCATTATCGATCTAGCTTGGCTAACGATGATTGATGCTCGGTTTGGCTATTCACCTTAATCACCTGAGATTCGAGAATACGCTTGAGCCATCCGGTCAAATATTTATGATTGGCTTTTTTCTCTTCGGGATTATCGGTATCTAAAGGATGGGGTGCTAAACCCTTAACCGCTGCGGTAGTAACGCAAAACATAGACTTTTGGAAGCTCTCACAGATCTGAACGCGAAGATCCCCCATGCCTCTGGCACTATTAACTTGATAAAACTCATGGAGATAGTCGGGCAAAAAGTGACGCATATCCTGCATGAGTAATGTCGGTGGAATCCCAGCGCCGCCGATTGGTAAAGGATCGGCATATAAGGCTCCATAGTTGAACATGCCTGGGTCGTAGGGAATTTCATACGCCTGAGCATTGTAGGAAACCGTGCCCGTAAAGGGAGTTCCCCGAAAGAATATCGCTTCCACATAGGGAACCCCTGTATCCATCAGAAATGTTAGTCCTGCGGACTTCGGCATGATGTTAAATTTCTCGCCTCTGACCTCAACGGTGTAGGTAATTGGTCGAGCAGCATCGGCAACCAAACCATCAAGAACAAACTGGACGACATCGGGAATAGAGTTGATTTTTCCTGCATCATAACTATCGCTCAAGTTAAGGAAAATATCGCTCATTACCCGCCAAAACTGACCTAATGCACTGTAGTAAGCCATCTGCCGCATTTGCTCGGGCAAAAAGTCGGGAAATAGCTTGTGTAGAGCCAGCATTAGGGGATTGTACTTGTAGAAAGCTTTAATTAAGCGTTCTGTTTCAGCGGCAAATTCTGGGGTATCCACATAGTCATCTACACCACCCCCACCATGCCAAAACATAGCTTTCATGCAGTATTCAGCATATTCATAGTTAATGCGATCGTGCGCCACAAATTTAGCGATGGTTTCGGCATCAACCTTGCCGTTAAAGTATTTAAAGAAAGGAAAGAGCTTGAGAAATTGAGTATCGGCGATGTAGTTTAAATTAATCGAATAAGCATCTAAAACTACCCCATAGCTTTTGAGAATGCCGACAACTTCGACTAAATTCTGGGGTGAATCGTCTAGTAATGCCGAGCCCTGTTCTAGTCGCTGGATATATTCTTCGATTAAAAAGGATTTGGAGCTTTTGCTTGCGGTGCTAACCATGATGATTTGTCTACAGATATTAATTCTAGGAATTTATAGTTAAAGAATTAGCCGTTACTCAACAAAGCGATCGCCTGAATTTCGCTCCAGTGAGTTACCCAGTCTGGTTTAATGCCGAAAGCAATAATCAGCAGCAATAAGGCAAAAGCTGGGGCATGTTCTGTCCAGCGCACTGTCGGTATCTGCACTAGTCCTTCCGTCAGGCGACCAAAAAACACTTTATTAATTACCAGCAAGAAGTATACGGCAGTCAAACCAGTAGCAACGAGGCAAAACAGCGTGGAGATGGGAAAAATGGGAAAGCTGCCGCGAAAAACGAGGAATTCAGAGATAAAGCCCACCATTCCCGGTAAGCCAGAACTGGCCATGACGCCTAAAATCATCAGTCCCCCCGTGACGGGTAATCCTTTTTCTGGGTTGAGTAAGCCTCTCAAGACATCGACATCCCGCGAACCAGTCTTTTTGTAGACCATGCCCACTAAAAGAAACAAAAAAGCCGAAATTAAGCCGTGGCTGACCATTTGAAATACGGCGGCGGTCATGCTCAGACGAGTCGTGGCGCTGGCGGCGAGCAAAATATAAGCCATGTGGGATACAGACGAATAGGCTACTACCTTCTTCATGTCTTTTTGAGCGATCGCACAGGAAGCACCATATAAAGCACTGATTGCGGCTAGAATTGCCAGCCAGGGGGCGAGGTAGACCCAACCTTCAAGAAATAAACCGACGGCAAAGCGTAAGAGGGCATAAGTCCCCAGTTTGAGAAGTACACCGGCAAGTAAAACCGAAATAGGCGTAGAGGCTTCGACGTGAGCATCGGGAAGCCAGGTATGAAAGGGAAAGATCGGAATCTTGATAAAAATGCCGATCAGCAACGGTGCTAGCAATACTAGCTGGGTAGCTAAAGGTAAATTGTGCGATCGCAAAGGCAAGTAGTCAAAGTTACCGGCTTCGGTCAACCACACCAAACCTAGGAAAGAAGCGAGAACTAATATTCCCGATAAAGCCGTGTAGAGCAAAAACTTCATGGCTGCATAGCCTCTTCTTGCACCGCCCCAAATGGCAATGAGGAAATATAGGGGTACGATTTCTAGTTCGTAGAAGAGGAAAAAGAGCAATAAATCTTGTGCTAAAAATGCCCCGGCTGCCCCACCACTGAGCAACAGCAGCATGGCGTAATAAAGTCGAGGTCTTTGAATCGTCGAACTGGTGCTGAGTATCGCAATTAGGGTTAACAGACTATTGAGCAGCACTAGAGGAAAGGAAAGACCATCAATGCCCAAGTGATAGTTCAAGCCAATCCATTCAATCCAGGCAATTTTTTCCACAAACTGAAAGCCAGAGTGCTGAAAATCGAACTGGAAAGCCAGAATTAAGTTGGCAATGAGAACACTAACGGCGGTGGCGATCGCAATATTACGCGGGACTTTGCCCTGCACTGGCAATAAACCAATAATGGCTGCACTCAAGCAGGGAATGAGTATTAAAGCACTAAGCATGATGCTATATCAAAATTTACTAAAGTCGATTTAAACAGATGGTCTTATAATCTTTCGGGCGGCAACGGTCTACATAATTGATGACCAATAGTTAGTTACTAAAGACCACTGGCCGTTAATCATCGTCCATAGCAGCAGACCCACGGCAATCAAAATGGTGGCGATATAAAACTGAGATTGTCCGGAAGTATTATATTTCAGGGCACTACTACTAAAAATCGTCGCTAAGCTGACTAAGTTCACCGCACCATCAACGATATAGCGATCGATCCAAGAAGTTAATTTAGCTAAATTAGATACTGCCGCAATCACGGTAACTTCGTAAAGCTTCTCCACATAAAAATCGTAGGCAAATAAATCTTGGAAAAAACGCAGGGTAAAGTTACTCGAACGGGCCCAGGCCTGTCTTACTTTAATCGTGAAACCGATCGCGCAGCCCAAGGCACCCGAGGCAATTAGTAGGGGAGTTGCATACTGAACCACCGATTCAGGTTGTTCTAAAGCCAAAGGAATATTAGGACTCAGCCATAAAGGCCAGTGGGCGGGAGCCAATGCCGTAATTAAAGTAACAACGATCAGTGACACCATAGGTACCGACATTTGCCAGGGAGCTTCTGGTGCCCGACGGGTTTTAACCTGAGGCTTACCAAGAAAGATAACCCGAAACAGTCTAGTGAGATTAATCGCCGAGAATAGATTGACATACATCACCAGCAACAGCAGCCACCAGTCTACGTCCCAGGCACCGCTAAACCAACGATGATAAGTCCAAAAAATACCTAGGGGCGAAAAGGCAATCAGCCCCGCCGAACCAATCAAAAATGAAAGACTCGTCGCCGGCATCCGCGACCATAAGCCGCCCATTTCCGTAACGTTTTGATTATTAGAGGTCAAAATAACCGACCCCGCACTCATGAACAGCAGGGCTTTGGCGATCGCATGACTGAACAGCAGCAGAAAGGCAATGTCTACCTGTCTGAGTCCTACAGCAACAAATACTAAGCCCATGTAAGCACTGGTAGAGTGAGATAAAGCTCGCTTAATATCTATCTGAGCGATCGCCATTAAAGACGTTCCCACGGCAGTAATTACACCAATAATAATCAGGGCATCTGCAGACACGGGAGAAAGAGTTGTTACTGGCTCGAGCTTAATTAACACATAGGCACCAGCCGACACGACAATTGAGTTACGCATAATGCCGGCCGGATTTGGTCCTTCCATCGCCTCATCTAGCCAGAGGTTGAGCGGAAACTGGGCGCATTTACCAATTGGCCCCGCAATCAAAGCCAAACCTAATAGCGCCGCCACCGTCGAGTTTAGCTGATGTCCACCCACCCAACTTTCTAGCTGAGAAAAATTTAGTCCCTCGCCGTAGCTAGAAAGGGCGACAATTGCCATCAGTAGGGCGATATCTCCCACCCTCTTAGTCAGAAAAGCATCTCTAGCAGCCGTAACCACCAAAGGTTGGGCGTACCAAAAACCTACCAACAAATAAGTAGATAGGGTGAGTGCTTCTAGTAAGCAGTAGCTTAGAAGTAAAGAATCGCTGAGAGCTAAACCAGCTAGAGCCGCCTCAAAAAACCCCATCAGAGCAAAAAATCTAGCTAAAGACCAGTCTTTCTCCATGTATCCCAGAGCATATATCTGCACCAGTAAGCTAATGCCCGTTACCAATTCTAGTGCCCCAAAGCTGACGGGAGACAGCTCAAAAGAGAGAGTCAAGTCGAGATCGGCTACCTGGAGCCAGTGAAAAATAAACTGTTGGGCGGGTCTAT
>JBCBIN010000260.1:0-5949 GCA_038524555.1 Cyanobacteria bacterium J06623_7
AACTGGCATTTTAGTTCTCTGTTTATACTCTCCTCTACCTCTTTATTCTGTCCTAATCTTTGCTTCGATTGCTATAAATAACCAAACTCTCTATTCCCACTGGAAACAAAAATGTTTGCCTCTCCTACAATCAATTAGTCAAGCTATTACCCATGAATCTAACTGACTCCTCCGTAACGATCCTCCTCGAACCTCAAGCACACAATTATGCCCGACAGTTCGCCTCAGAACAAGCTCATCCCGCTAAGGCAAAACAGGTCTATCTCAATACTCTAGCTGTATACGGAGTTCATACCTATTTAAAATGCCTGGGTATTAACAGCAACTTAGCTAGTAGTAGCTGCTGGCGACAAAGCGATCGCTTGTTGTATGACCTTGCCGATTTAATTCTGCCCGATCTAGGCAAATTAGAATGCCGCTATCTACTGCCAAATGACACCGAAGTGAAAATTCCTTTAGCAGCCAGAGAAGACAGAATTGGCTATGTTGTCGTGGGGTTAGAAGAAAATCTACAGCAGATAAACTTAGTTGGCTTTATTTCCCCCCAGCTAGTTAATTTTGCGACAGAAGCAATCGCCATGACTCAACTACAGCCAATTGCAAATTTATTTAGTGCGATCGCCCAAATACAAAACAGGGTTAACTTACATCAGTGGTTTACCGATTTCTTTACCCCCGACTGGCAACCAGTAGATTTAATCTTGGCGGGGAGAATCACCCGCAGCTTGGCTACGACAAACTCGCCTACAACCATTACCAGAGGCAAAACAATTCAATGGCAGCTTAATAGTTTAAATACAGAAATAATTTTAGTCTTGCAAATCAGCCAACAGTCTAGTCAGGCGATCGATCTCTCTCTACAGCTATATCCTGGTAGCAATAGTGACTACCTTCCCACAGGTTTATCAGTTGCAATTATAGACGAGATAAATAATCCCTGCATGTCCGCACGGGCAAAAGATACTGATGACTGGATGCAGCTAGAGTTTACCTGTCAACCAGGAGAACAGTTTCAAATTGTGCTGGAATTGGCAGGAGTTAGCATAGTGGAATATTTCTCGGTATAGAAACGAACAATGGCTGCTCGATTTCAAACTAAACGCACTATCTTCGCAGTTGTTTTAGGCGTATTGATGACTCCGCTTCTATATTGGTCTTTGAATCAAATCGGACTCGTACCGCCGGTTAGCTATTTTTTTGCCGATAATAATAGTCAAAACCCTAGTGAATTAAGGCCATCAGTCCCACTACTCAATTACGATCGCTCGCTAGAACAAATAATTGCCGAACCCATCGATAAATCCCTCACGAAAATTGCGATCGCCAAGTCTGACTATCAACTTACTCTTTACTATCGCGATCAAGCCATCAAATCTTATCCGATTGTGCTGGGTAAAAATCCTCAGGGAGATAAGCGACGTGAAGGAGACTTTAAAACTCCCGAAGGAACGTTTAAGGTGAGGGACCTCTATCCCCACTCTCAATGGTCAAAATTTATCTGGTTGGACTATCCCAATCAAGAATCTTGGCGCAAACATTTAGCCGCTAAACAAACGGGAGAAATCCCCCTCACTAGTACCGTCGGCAGCGAAATCGGCATTCATGGGGTACCCGCAAACAGCGACTATCTAATTGATAACAGGTCAAACTGGACGTGGGGCTGTATTGCCCTCAAAAATAAAGATGTCGATGAACTTTACAGCGTTATCGAAGTAGGAACAGCGATCGAAATTGTTCCTTAAATAACGTCGCTCAAGCTCAGATAAAAATTTAGCCACTGAAATTAAGGACCCGAAAAGACAGCATCCTCAACATCTTGACGACTGAGAGAGTATTTAAATGAACGGCTGAGATTTTGATCGGTTTGCGGAGAATCATAGTAGCGCACCGTTAATTCTTCCGTTTCCAGACAAATTTCTGCTTTCCAGGCTGACTCCTCCAGATTCCAGCAGTGAAGATTTTCGCGATTCTGCTGGCAACCCTTGCTGCGTAACCAGTCTTCAATCGTCGGTAAGGTGTGGTTATAAAGAGGAGTATCTGCTTCTGGTAAACTCACTAAAATATTTCTCAGGCTTGTGTAGGGTGCAATCCAAATTCTAGCTTATTACCTCTCTCTGCTGTGCTGTCGTTACAGTCTTAATTATTCTGTCTGACAACTGCTGTAAAATATGAAAGATACAAGAGGGCAATCAAACTCTCGATAAATAAATTTAAATTTTAAATTTTTACTGCTAGCCAAATAGCCAAGAGCTACTAGAGGGGCTGAATCTCAACTCAAGAATTAAGATCGTCAATATGACTAACCAAAAGATGGATACTAAAGCTTTTAAACGTTCTCTACAGCAGTCAGAAAACTATCATCGTCGTGGTTTTGGGCATGAGGAAGAAGTTGCCGGGACGATGAATTCTGAGTATCAAAGCGATCTAATTCAGGCAATTCGCGATCGCAACTACCGCTTAGAAAAAGACGACGTAACGATCCGTTTAGCTGAATCCTTTGGTTTTTGTTGGGGTGTGGAACGAGCGATCGCCATGGCCTATGAAGCCCGGGAGCATTTTCCCACGGAAAAGATCTGGATTACTAATGAAATTATCCATAACCCAACGGTAAACAAGCGTTTGCAGGAAATGAACGTCGGCTTTATCGAATTGGTGGGCGAGGAAAAAGATTTTAGCGTCGTTAACTCGGGTGATGTGGTGATTCTGCCCGCCTTTGGTGCCAGTGTCCAAGAAATGCAGCTACTCAACGATAAAGGCTGCAAAATTGTGGATACGACCTGTCCTTGGGTGTCTAAAGTCTGGAATTCTGTTGAAAAGCACAAGAAAAAAGACTATACCTCAATTATTCACGGTAAATATGCCCACGAAGAAACCGTAGCTACTAGTTCTTTTGCCGATCGCTATCTGGTTATTTTAAATCTGGCAGAGGCGCAATATGTAACTAACTACATCCTTCACGGTGGTGAGAGGGAAGAGTTTTTGGCTAAGTTTGAAAATGCTTATTCCGCCGGTTTTGACCCAGACACAGATTTAGAGAAGGTGGGTATTGCCAATCAAACCACCATGCTTAAGAGCGAAACCGAGCAAATTGGCAAGCTATTAGAACAAACAATGCTCAAAAAGTTTGGCCCCACGGAGTTGAACGAACACTTTATGAGCTTTAACACCATCTGCGACGCAACCCAAGAACGTCAGGATGCCATGTTCGACCTCGTAGAAGAAGATTTATCCTTGATGATTGTCATTGGTGGTTTTAACTCTTCTAACACTACCCACCTGCAGGAAATAGCCATCGAGCACCACATTCCTTCCTATCATATCGATAGTGTAGACCGAATCCTCAGTCGCGATCGCCTTGAATATAAGCCTTTAAAACAAGATATTACCGTCGCCGAAAACTGGTTACCATCGGGAAAAATCACTGTCGGGGTAACTTCTGGCGCATCGACTCCAGATAAAGTGGTCGCCGATATCATCGAAAAAATATTTGAGCTTAAAGCCCAAGCCGCTGCCCCAGTGTAGCCTCTTACTTTAATCTTAATTAGGGCGTGTCATCAATTAGAAAAAAGAGCTTTTTTTGGTCTTTTTACGACCTACTGCGTCGAAAAATAACCTCCGTAGCATAGCTACTCAGAACATTTTTTTCCTTGTATCTCGAAAAAATACGCTTCAAAAGCTTTCTTCCCCCCAAATGATGACACGCCCTAGATTAGTTTCGAGCTGCCATCGCCAAAAAACCGACAAAAATTTTTGACTGTTGCCAAATCGACTTAAAATTTTAAGACGACAATATTACAACAACATTATTGATAGTGGCGATCGCAATTAAATATAAATATATTTTTCTCGTCGGGATAATTCTAGTTACGTTCACCGAACCAGCAATAGCCCAAGCGGTCAATTCAGAAATATCCTTGGCGATAGATACTCTCTGGCTGACTGTGGCGGGGAGCCTCGTCTTCTTTATGAATGCGGGATTTGCCATGCTCGAAGCCGGTTTATGTCAAACTCGCAACGCCGTCAATGTGCTCGCTAAAAATTTAATTGTTTTTTGTGTTGCCATTCTCGCTTTTTGGCTTTTTGGTTTCGGGCTAATGTTTGGCAATGGTAATGCCTGGATTGGTCATGGAGGCTTTTTTTATCAAGCATTTTTGCCTCCCCTACAGGATGGCTTTAATCTTGCCTTTGATAGCCTCGAACTTATCTATCCAAGGCAGCCACAAATGATAGTGTTCTTTTGGCAGCTAGTTTTTGCCGGGACAGCGGCAACGATTGTTTCTGGTGCGATGGCGGAGCGAGTAAAATTTTGGGCTTTTTTCTGGTTTAGCTTCTTGCTGGTAGCATTTCTCTATCCCCTAACTGGTCGTTGGGTCTGGCATCCTGACGGTTGGCTGGCAGCAGACTTTAATTTTCTTGATTTTGCTGGCTCGACGGTAGTACATTCCGTGGGCGGCATGGCGGGCTTAGTAGGCTCGATGCTAATTGGCCCCAGGCGTGGCTGGCAGGGTTACGATCCTGATGAGGTTAGAGGCTCTCGGTTTGCGGCTGACTCAGAAAATTTTAGCTACTACAATCTTTCTCTTTCCACCTTGGGCTGTTTGATTTTATGGCTGGGCTGGCTAGGCTTTAACGGTGGTTCGGTCAAAACATTGAGTGATGCTCCTCACGTAATTATTACCACTATGCTGGCGGGGGCGGCTGGAGGAGTATTTATTCTGCTACTTAGGGGGTTAAGGGGTCGCAAGCTAGGATTACCCCTAGTTATCAACGGCATTCTAGGTGGCTTGGTTAGTATTACCGCCTCTTCGATGTATGTCAGCTTAGCAGTTGCCGTGCTGATTGGTGCGGTGGGTAGTATTTGGATTATTGTTCTCGAACAGCTACTAAATAGACTGCGGGTAGACGATCCTGTGGGGGCGATTCCCGTTCATCTCGGCTGCGGCATCTGGGGCACTATTGCGGCGGGTCTATTTGCCAATCAGCTAGATGGTTATATTGATCGCCCGATCGAGCGTCTGGAGCAAATATTCGACCAGATTGTGGGTATCGTTGTCATTAATGGTACAGTTATCATCATCAGTCTGGCTTTTTGGTTGGCAATTGGTTTTACTCTATATGCGATCGAGTATGCCAATCGCAAATTAAAATATCCTCGTGCCAAAGCTTCACCCAAAGGACTAAGAAGCGATCGCTATACAGGCTGGTATAAATATCTTCACTATGCGCGTACGGGAATTAGAGTATCTAAGCTGGAAGAAACGACAGGAAGCGACGGAACTTTTGCCTAATAGAGGACAGGTAATCGTCCGAGTAGTTGCCAGTCATGACAAGCTCACTTATCCAGTTTCCTCAAGAGAAATCTATTTGCAAAATTGACAGGTCATCTTCAAACTGAAAGTTAGGATGCCAGGTTCTGACATACTGTAGCAGCCGTTTTAAATCTCGTTCGGGAGTCTTTTGGTATTTCTTGAGTAAATTAATCAGCCGATCTAGTCCCCAATGAGAATTAGCCGGAGGATCGACCTCATAAATCCCGTCGCTAAAGATATATAGACTAGAGTTAGCTGCCACCTGGCACGAAGCATTAACGTATTTAATATCGGGGAACATGCCGACGGGAACCCCAGGAGTCTTAAGCCTCTGTTCGGGAAATGTGCCCGTAGCGGTCAACAAAACAGCCGGAGGATGACCCGCACTAGAGTAGGTCAAACTGCGCTCTAGGCGATCGTATACTCCGTACCAAATCGTAAAATACTTGTCGTTGCGATCACTCATTTGAAAAGTCTGATTTAGTCCACCTAAGACGGTATTAGGTTGATAATAATCAACGTTATTCAAGCCCCGCGATCGCAGCAGGTTAATTACCGCCAGAGAGGGCAAACTTGCTCTTAATCCATGTCCGGAAACGTCTAACAAATAAAATACCAAATGGCGATCGTCCAACCAAAA
>JBCBIN010000261.1:0-5885 GCA_038524555.1 Cyanobacteria bacterium J06623_7
ATATACCACCTCCAATATCATCCACCGCAATAGTACTCAGAATTATGTAGCTGCATCTCTAGAACTTTTTGCTTCTGTAGCTTTGTTGTTCTACTACATCTTGATGACCTTGATGCGATCGCGTCTCTAAATTACTTTTGTGCAGTCCATATCGGCTAACAAAAATAAACTTTTTATATTCCAGTTAAGGCGGAGATTAACCATCCGTCTTTTTTTCGTTCTCTCAAAATATTAGCTTTGCTCACTCAAAAATCTTCTTCTCTCTAAGCTCCGTAATTAGAAGCTTTTTAGCTGTTTAAGCTGTGTCCCAAACTGGCTAAAGATGTAGATCTATAAACAAAGCGATCGAAATCATTTCTCATCACTATTATTTAGGTAATGATTCTAAAATATCGCCCAAAAAAACAGACTATAAAATTAGATTTTTTATTTCTGAGACATCTTTTTAAACATTATTTAATATGTTGCTATCTAAACTACGGACGCTGCTGGCAGCCGAAGCTACCTATAATCCCCAGCTAAATCGAGCTAGAGTCCGACACGAAAATTTGCCGAAAACAGAACACGATAAATTTTATAATTTAGCCCATCAAGATTACCGTCAGGCATGTAATATTGCTCAGGAAAGATACACTGAGCTAGCCAAAATGTTAAGAGCGGTAGTTAAAGAGCATTACACTTCAGCCGAGCAGAATAAGATTAACGCAATTATTATTTCTGCGATCGACATCTTAGCCAGTAGAGCCAGCATCTTCCCCGATATGGATTGTGAAGACGTTTGGTATACCGACCACTACGATTTGATTGAGCTAGCTAGAAATATGGGAGTGGGAGATGAAACCCTGCCTCACTGGGAGCAAGAGTCTAATTTCTATAATCGCTATTTAGAAATTCGTGGGGCGGATTTAGTCCATATTTTATTAGAAATTGCCGAAGAAGCTTTAATTGACGGTTATCAGTCTGGAGCCGATGTTAATCTTTGGTTTAGTTATGTAGCTAGAGAAGCTTTAAAATCCCGCAGAAGGCTATCTCGCTATCGTCGCCGACAAAGTGAATCGATCTATCTTTCCTGTCGGGGTTCGGGCATTGGTGATTGGGATAAAAATTAGAGTGGGGATTGATTTGCTTCTGATTGACCGAGCATAATTTCTCGCAAGATGATAACTCAGAAAAATTAGTAAAAGCTGGCACAATTTAATCGGCCAGTTATCGGCATAGATTTCTAGGATTCTAGCGCCGACTTTTTTTTGCGTAATTCTCGGGCACGACGGCGATCAACCTGACGCGCTTTTTTGGCTGGTGTGAGGTGATCGTAACAGTGGGGACAGGATATATTGGACTCGTATTTGGGCGATGCTTTATCTTCTGGGGAAATGGGATGTCCACAAGCATAGCAAAGTTCGTGACTGCCGGGCTCTAATCCTTCTTTAACGGCAACCCTTTCATCAAAAACAAAACATTCTCCTTGCCATTTACTAGCTTCGGGAGATACCTGCTCTAAATACTTTAAGATTCCCCCCTTGAGATGGTAGACTTCCTGAAAACCTTGAGAGAGCAAATAGGAAGAGGCTTTTTCGCAGCGAATGCCGCCGGTACAGAACATTGCCACTTTGGGAGTTTGCTCGGCATCGAGATTTTGAGCAACATATTGAGGAAATTCTCGAAAAGACTGAGTTTGAGGGTTGCTAGCTCCTTCAAAAGTGCCGATTTCCACTTCATAATCGTTTCTCGTATCGATTACTACTACTTCAGGATCGCTAATTATCTGATTCCAGGCTTGAGGCTCGACATAGGTACCAACCTGCCGATTAGGATTAATTTCTGGAATCCCGAGAGTGACGATTTCGGGCTTAATTTTAACTTTTAATTTGGCAAAGGGAGCTTTAGCCGTTCTCGATTCTTTGTGTTCTAGATCGGCTAAATTAGGTAAACCACGAAGATAATTGAGAATACTAGCGATCGCTTGTTCACTGCCGGCGATAGTACCGTTAATTCCTTCTTCTGCCAAGATAATTGTCCCTTTGATCGATTCTAAGCGACACCAGGCTAAAATTTGCGCTTGTTTGGCCGGTAAATCCGTTAACTCGGCAAATTTATAAAAGGTAGCAATAAGATATGTCATCGCTGTTAAAGCTAAGATTGAGGGAACTGCTTCTGTTGGACTTCGCGGCTAAAGTCCTCTACAGCATCGGTAATTACCTGGCGGAGGTTTACGTAAGACTTGGCAAAGGGAGGTTGCCTGGCAGATAAGCCGAGTAAATCAGCCGTTACTAGCACCTGACCATCGCACTGATTGCCCGCACCAATACCAATGGTAGGAATGTCGAGCTTATCAGTAATTATTGCTGCTAGCTCCTGAGGTATATGCTCTAGGATAATACTAAACGCTCCCGCTTCGGCTAGGGCGATCGCCTGCTCGACAATTGCTTCTGCTTCGGCGGCGGTTTGACCCTGTTGCTTATAGCCCAAAATTCGAAATGATTGGGGAGTTAAGCCCACATGACCCATGACGGGAATCCCAATCGCCGTTAGTTCCCTTACTGTATCTATTATTCGGGGTTGTCCTCCCTCTAGCTTAATTGCCCCCGCACCAGTTTCCTTCATTACTCTGCCTGCTGCCTCCATTGCTTGAGTAACGCTGACTTGGTAGCTCATAAACGGCAGATCGCAAACTACTAGAGCTCGCTTGACTCCCCTACAGACTGCTTTGGCATGATGGATCATCTCATCTAAAGTTACGGGCAAAGTACTATTGTGCCCCAAACCAACCATGGCTAAAGAATCGCCGACGAGAATCAGATCGACTCCGGCTTGGTCTAACACTTGCGCCAGACTATAATCCCAAGCAGTGAGAGATATAATCGATCTCTTTGCCTGTTTCCATTGAGTTAGTTGCTGTAAAGTTACTGCCATTGCGATCTAAGCTGGATCTAAATATTATATCTTTTACTCTATTTTTAAAAATTTCTCTAAAAAATACTGTTTCACCGTAATAGGTGAGTATAACAACTTATCGATCGCAACATGGCAAAATTACAGTTACAAAATCTGCAAAAAAAGTATCGTGCTGACGTAATTCCCGTTAAGGATATTTCTCTTGAAATCGATGACGGTGAGTTTCTCACCCTTCTGGGTCCTTCCGGCTGCGGCAAATCTACCCTTTTACGTCTCATTGCTGGTTTAGAGCCTCCCACTAGAGGACAGGTGATTATCGGTGGACAAAACGTCAATCAAGCCGCTCCTGGAGATCGCAATATGGCGATGGTATTTCAAAGTTACGCCCTCTATCCTCACATGACGGCGGCCGAAAATATTGCCACTGCTTTGAAACTGCGTAAAATGCCCGAGACAGAAATTAAACGACGGGTTGATGAAGCCGCCCACAAATTAGAATTGACCGAGTTACTAGATCGCAAACCTGGTCAAATGTCTGGGGGACAGAGACAAAGGGTCGCATTAGCCAGGGCTCTAGTCCGTGACCCTGAAGTATTTTTATTGGATGAACCCCTAAGTAACTTAGATGCTCTATTGCGGGAACAAGTACGAGCCCAGATGAAGCAGCTATTCAAAGAACAGAATAAGCCGGTAGTTTACGTTACCCATGACCAAACCGAAGCCATGACTCTCTCTACCAAGGTGGCAGTACTCAACCAGGGTCGAATTCAACAGCTAGATCCTCCTAGCCGCATTTATTCCCATCCCGCTAATGAATTTGTCGCCAGCTTTGTCGGCAGTCCCCAGATGAACTTGCTTGGTGTTAAATGCGAAGGCAATCACGCCTTTTTGGGCAAACATCAGTTTGAACTACCGGCGATGAACCACCACCCTCAGGAAATCATCTTTGGCGTTAGACCAGAAGACCTTAACCTTGCTAATGAAGGAACTGCGGCGATAGTGGGTAAAGCATATCTTGTCGAGCAACTGGGTAAAGATAATCTCGTCAGTCTAAAAATAGATAATTCCGAGCTAACTATCAGAGCCTTACTATCGAGTGAAGAGGACTGGCAAGATAAAACAGTTTCTTTGGCTGTTCGACCGGATAAAATTCACTGGTTCGATCTGAACACAGGCGATCGCCTTAATTAATAGCTTAAATAAAAAGGAGAGCCGGATTGTGATTGACGTTCCCGACTCTCTATCTATTGATGTTTAACTAGAGCTAGCTAGCAACTTTTTCTGCCTCTGTCTCTGGTTCAGGTTTGGAAGCGATGTAGTTAGCCAATTGGGTATTAATTTGTTCTTTAACAATAAAGCGATACTCAGTAAAATGTTCGAGATAAGCACATAAGGTTAAATATATTTCGAGCTGTCTGGGCTTTTTAACTACAACCTGGATCAAATTTTTCCAGAATAAGATGCGAGTTTGAGCTAATATCCCTTGTTTCCAAAGAATTAAACCCAAAGCGCGGATAGTTTTCCAACTGGGTCGCAGAGATTTGGCGTTCTGAACGCTGCCTAACATCATGTAGTAACGGAAAACTCGCTTTAAGTAGTTGGCGGGGTCATATAGTTTCCAGAAGGCATTGACATATTCAGTAGCAATCTGTTCGATATCTCTAGTCGGCACAAAATTCATTAGAGTCGTTTGATTGATGTTGGCCGAGCCGTTAACCAATCGACCTTCTTTAGCCAAGCGATCCCATAAAGCAGTGCTGGGTAGTGCCTGAAGCATACTAAACATCGCTAGAGGAATATTAGTCTGTTCGACAAACTGAACAATGCGATCGCCTGCTCCCGTTTTTTCTCCATCGAAACCAATAATAAAGCCTGCCATCACCTGCATTCCGGCCGTGGTAATTTTATTGATCGATTCTGTTAGAGGATCCCGCGTATTTTGGAATTTGTTAGTTAGAGCCAGACTATCTTGGTCGGGAGTCTCAATGCCCAGAAAAACTTTTTTGAAGTTGCATTCCACCATCAACTTCATCAACTCATCGTCTTGAGCCAAATCTACCGAAGCTTCTGTGGTTAAGCCAAAAGGATAAGCTTTTTCTTTCATCCAGACCTTTAACTCCTTGAGCAACAGCTTAACGTTACGTTTGTTGCCAATAAAGTTGTCGTCCACCATGAATACGGCGCCGCGCCAACCCAGATTATAAATACACTCTAGCTCTGCCAATAGCTGCTCTGGTGTTTTTGTTCGCGGTTTACGTCCATAAAGCACAATGATGTCGCAAAATTCGCACTGAAAGGGACAGCCACGAGAAAACTGTACAGACATATTATCGTAAGCAGTCAGATCTAGCAGATCGTATCGAGGAATCGGGGTTTCTGTTACCGCCGGTTTTTCAGTGGCACGGAAGACTCCAGAGCGATCGCCACGTTCTATCGCCGCGATGAACATTGGTAGAGTTATTTCCCCCTCATCTAACACCAAAAAGTCCGCCATCTCTACTTCCTGGGGAGAAGTTGTCGCGTAAGGGCCACCAACGGCAACTAGCTTATTACGACGTTTTGCTTCAGCAACCTGCGTTAACAGATCATTTTTCTGAACAATCATGCCAGATATGATTACTAACTCGGCCCAATCCCAGTCAGATTCGGTGACTTCTTGGACATTATGATCTACAAGTCGATACTCCCATGCTTGAGGCAAAATAGCTGCCACAGTAATTAAGCCGAGAGGGGGCATAAGAGCTTTGCAGTCCACCAAGGCTAAAGTTTTCTCAAATGACCAAAAACTTTTCGGAAATAGGGGGTATAGCAATAAAACCCGCATAATTGATGCCTCATATGAACAATTCAAAGTTATCTAAGCTTATCTCGTAAAAATAACAGAAGTCAAAATGCTTTAATCGCCTGAGAGCAATGGCTTTTAGACGATATGTGCGGTAATTACATAAACGCTTAACGACGTTATTTATTTTTACGAGATAAGCTTAGAT
>JBCBIN010000262.1:0-5882 GCA_038524555.1 Cyanobacteria bacterium J06623_7
TTAATATTCATACTTATATTCAGGGAAAAAACCAGTTTATAAATTAAATAAAGCGGTCAAAGAGTTGAATATAGGTATGAATATTAAGGTCGTTTACTCCTGTAGTTTTCGTTTTTAGTCCCGGTATATTACTAAATTCTTTTTAGACTTTAGCCCAGGATGAACCAATAAAAAATACTGATAATTATTGAATCAAAATTAATCATTCGAGTAACCATCGCCGGCAATTAAGCAGGACGAACGATTACTTGTTTAAAATATTTAGTCCCACACTGTATAAAAATAATGAAAAAGACTGTTGATTTTGAATCAGTACTGTTTTTGATTGATCGAGCCATAAGTCCTACCTATTTGAACCCGACCCAAGAGATTGTCTTGCGAGAAGTGTGGAACGGCAAGACCTACACCAAAATGGCTTATGACTACAACTATGACCCCGAATATATCAAAACAGTTGGCTGTAATCTTTGGCAAACTCTCTCCCGCGCTTTTGACGAACAAATTAATAAGAGTAATTTCGTGCCGTTTATGAGACAGAGGATTGGCTGTCTGACGGAGGAAAAAGCTTTATTAGAGTCGACAGACTCCTCGACACCAATAGCTGAAGTCAAAAAACAGCAGCTCTGTAGCTGGACTACTGCCCCCAATACCAAACATTTTATTGGTAGGGAACAGGAACTAGAAACCATGAGAAGTTGGAGCCGCGATCGCGACTGTCGGTTAATTGTCGTCTCGGGAATGATAGGAACGGGAAAAACTACTCTAGTGACTGAGTTTGCTAAGTCGATTCAGACGGAATTTGACTATGTGATTTGGTTCTCTCTCTCCCAAAGACCTTCCCTCACTAAGCTGCTCAACAAATATCTCCACACTATCGATCCCCAGCGATTTAGCGATAATAAGCCCCAGGAGCTATCGTTTTTACTCTCGGAACTGATTGAGTGTCTGCGAAAACATCGAATTTTGCTGGTGCTGGATGGCTTACAGTACGTTTTGTTAGTCGACCGCGGCAGTGTTGCCTATCGACAGGAATTTGAAGGCTACGGACAATTTTTGCGCTCGATTATTTCGACCAACCATCAAAGCTTACTGGTAACTACCAGCAGAATTAAACCCAAACCTTTAGAGTACTACTCCAATAACCAGGTGAAGTTTTTGCCCCTCCAGGGTTTTGATCGCCAAACCACGATGAATTTTCTGGGAGATCGTGTTCCCGAGATAGCCGAACCCGAGCTACTGCGTCTTTCGGGAACTCTACAGCACAACCCCCAACTGCTCCAGATTGTCCATAATCACCTGGATATGTTTGTGGAAGACGATGCCGAACACCTCATCGAAGACCTCTGTTTGCTCGAAGCTATTGGCGAACTGCTGGAACAGGAACTGTTTTATCTAGCTCCCCTGGATAAAGAGATAGTGTACTGGCTAGCTATTTGCTGTCGTCCCCAGTCCTATGAAGAACTCCAGCGGCAAATTAAGCATACTGCCTCCAAATTAAAGTTCTCCCACAGTCTAAAATCTCTCCTAGAGCGATCGCTAGTAATCGAACGGGATAATGCCTATTGCCTGATGCCAGTAATGAGAGCATATCTACGTCGTAAGTTAGTTAAACAGGCTCTGTAGCCGAGTGAGTTTGTGGATTGGTAAATTATAGCGATTGCTTTGAGGGTTCATGAAGAAAATTTTGTTTGTCGATCATACGGCAGTAATGGGCGGTGCTGAACTTAGCCTCTTAGATTTAGCGATCGCCTACGCCGAGAGTAGCAAGGTCTTACTCTTAGAAGATGGCGTACTGCGAGAACGTTTAGCCAAGTCTCAGGTGCGGGTGGAGGTGTTAGAAGCATCTGCCGACCTGCTGGGTTTACGCACTTCCAGCGGCTGGCGCTCTCTCCAAATTATTCCCGAACTGTGGCGTTTGGCAGGAGAAATTGCCCGGCGGGGTGAAGATTACGAGCTAATTCTCGCTAACTCCCAAAAAGCATTTATCGTTACAGCATTAGCGGCATTGAGGGGCAGTACGCCTATTTGCTGGTATCTCCACGATATCTTAACCGCTCAGCATTTTAGCCGTGTCAATCGTCAAGTTGCAGTATTTCTCGCCAATCGCTTTGCCCGTCGAGTTCTGGTCAATTCTCAAGCTACTGCCAGAGCCTTCGTTGCGGCGGGAGGTCGCCAAGAACTGTGTCATGTTGTCTATAACGGCTTTGAGCCAGAGAAATTTGCTGCCGTTAGTGACGATCGCACCAGCAAAATCCGCTCGGAACTAAAAATTGGCGATCGCACCTTAGTCGGCCTATTTAGCAGGCTTTCCTACTGGAAGGGACAGCATGTTTTACTCGCGGCAGTTAGAGAATTACCTCAAGTACAGGTGATTTTGGTGGGCAAGGCCTTATTTGGCGAAGAAGAATATGTCTCCCAGCTAGAAGAACTAGCCGCCGTACCCGAACTAGAGGGAAGAGTACATTGGTTGGGGTTTCGCGACGATATTCCCGCTCTCATGAAAGCTTGCGATCTGGTGGTGCATACCTCTACCGAACCAGAACCTTTTGGGCGGGTAATAGTCGAAGGACAGCTAGCTCAAAAGCCTGTAATTGCCTCTGCAGCGGGGGGAGCACTGGAATTAATTGAATCTGGGGTTAACGGTTATTTGTTTCCTCCCGGGGATGTGATCGCCCTGGGGGAATTAATTTCTCGGTTGGCTAGCGATCGCCCATTAGCTCAGACCATTGCCACCGCTGGTTATCACCATGCCCGAGATAATTTTGCCCTAGAGACAATCCTGGCCAGTTTTGAGTCGGGAATTTCTTTTTAGCCAGGGAAAAAATTGCAGTTTGATTTTCTGGACATTCTTTAGCAGCCAGGTCATATCTAATCGATTATTTACTGCTTTTGACCTTAGTCAACCAACTGTTGCCGCTCCAAAGTAATAGTAGTAGACAGCCGGAGATTAGAGCCCCAATATTCCATTTAAGCGATCGCTTGATTAAATTTGATTTTCTGGCCGAGGAGTTCTGCGTGGCCTGGGCTCTAATTTCTTTGACTTGAGCTTTGAATAGTCTATTTGCTCTCTGCTTTAGGTTTACGAGGGAAGAAGAATTATTTTGAGTCTCGCCTCCCAGACGTTCGATAAACTGCCGCACGTCGCTAATTTCCTGACTGGCAGCGATCGCCGAATGATACTGGGTTAAATTCGATATCTGAGTCTGGGCTTCTGCCTGTAGCTGTTGGCTGGTTAATCGGGCAATTCTGACGGTGTTGCCGATACCGAGAGGAATTAAACTAAGATAAATGATCGCCATGAGTAAAATCCCTCTGACAATAATCTGGAGTCCGGCAATTTCCCACTTCTGTCGCCGCTGTATGTCTCCCAACAAGACTAAGCCCAAGGCAATGAATAGCACCCCCACTCTTTCTACTAGCTGACCGAGAGTTTGAAAGCCCCAGACAGGATCTAACGGCTGTAACGGATAGAACAGAGCCAGTAAGTCTAATAGCCACAGCAGAAGCAAGCCATAGCCCACAATTCTCAAGCTAGGAAGGGAGCGGGTCAGGTCAATTCCCAACAGTTGGGGTTTTTGGCTAGAGATTGAGGGATTGAGGGTATGTTCCGTGGTGGCGGGCAAATCAGATTTAGTCTTCATTTATGGCGGGGCTAATTACTAGATTAAGAGCCTAAATTAAAGGTCTCTATTAAAGGTGATTAAAGGTTAGGGGGAGGCACGGAGAGAATGATGACGTAGCAAGAGCCAGCAGTAACATCCATAGAGTAAGACAGAAATAGTGACAAAGATTAAAGCTCCGTCCTGACTATGCCAGTATTCAAATGCAGTACGATCTGCACTGCCAGAGCAGAGTGCTAAGATTGCCACCCGCACGCTATTAGTGACAAAACCAATTGCGATCGCCGTCACGACGGAAATGATTTTTAACCGACTCGAAAACAGGGGAAACATAACTAAAAACACAATTGCCAGACCGAACATATATAGCATTAGGTTTAATCCTGAACAGCTGGGGATTACTTCAACTCCTCCTTTAGTCAAGATAATTGTGGTTGATGATAATATTACATCAAAACCACAGTAATATAGCCAGAAGGCCGAGAATTTGGCGGTAATGGTTGATATGTCGGGAATTAGGGGCAGCAGTAATTTGGGAATGCTGAGAGTTGCCATGATAATCAGCTCGGGGCGGTAATCTCGCAAATTTTTGCTTCCCGAAGCCACTAGAGCAGTGCCCAAAATGAAAACAACCGGGGCAAAATTGAGCCAGAGGCTGGGGCTTAAAACCTTTCCTAACCCCAGACACAGCAGTAGGCAAACTGAACCCAAGATGCTGGAGAGCCAGTCACTTTCATATTTAAAGGTGCGATATCGATCGCCGATGGTAGAGGAAATTGCCAGCCAAAAAACGAGGCTAATAGCTAGGAAGGAGTATCTACCCAGCTTGAGGCTGAGTCCTAAATGTATACATGCCAGACCACTAAGTAGAGTTAGGAGCAACCAGGGAGATAAACGAACCTTAGATAGAAAGGAGGAGACTGACATACTGTGAGGAATCGAGAATAATTAACTAAAACCAATAAAACTGAGGCAGGAAATAAACCTGCCCCAAATCTCGATGCGATCGAGTTAATCTAGCTAGTTATTTAGCTAACTTTTGCTTGCGACTATATTCGCGTTTGAGCAGTGCACCCATGCCAATGGCAGTTAAAGAACCCAATATGGTTAGGGGTTCGGGAACCTGGTCATAGCGGATAAAGCCATCGCCGCCGCCAAAGGGACTGGCGGTAGGGGAAATAACAATACTTTGAGCACCCTCACCCAAGCTAAACGAACCCGAGCTAAATAGGGGACTGAGAAAAGCTGCATTGGGGTCAAGTATGGAAATACCGTCATTGGGACTGACGCTAGAAGTGCTGCCAAGTACCGAACCATTATTTGATACCTGAAAAATATCTCCCGCAAACGCCGCGTCGGTAACTTTTAACTTACCGCCACCTTCAGTCACGACAAAGTCAAATGAAGGAGTGCTGCTGCCAACTCCACCAAAAGAAAATCCCGTCCATTCGCCAGAAGTGAGAGATATGGCTTGGGCTGTACCACCCATTGCCGCACTAGAAGCGACCGTTATTAGCGCTATTGATAGTTTTTTGAACATAAGATTTGTCAAGTGATTTTACTAGAAGAACATAAATTAAATAATTTAGATGCTTAAAATTGCGTTCAGACTCTTGCCTGCTACAACTAAGCCTTTAACTGTTTTGAGTACGCCGTTAGCCTGAGTAACAGATTTAATCGAACCGTGAACTGTAAGCTGTGGCTTTTGCCAAGCCTTTTTTGACTGCATATTTAACTCCATCGTTTTTGTTGGTTAGGATTTCTTCTTAAGCCCGGTAGGAAACCAGAGCCTAAAAAGTCTTTCTAGCGATCGCCATTAAGACATTATTTGACAACGGTTAGCTGACAAAATCACGCTGACGAGCGCCAAAGCTGTCGGCAGTAAAGCACTGCTCTATCTCGATGTTGACAATATAGTCGAACTAACTCGAACTCTCCGCCATATTGCCATCGATAATTTCTGTGAGGGGTGGTACCAAACCACGAGGAAAGCGCGGACAATAAAACCAGCAGTAGGCTGACAGCCGGCAACAATGCTGTATCGTAGAGAAGTCGAGGAGAAGAAAAGTCCACATTCCAGACAGACAGGTTGAAACTGTTACCCACCATTTCTATCAATCGTCCCTGTTTGCGTTTCGAGCCTATCGCTACGGACTCACGCCCATAATTGATTTCGAGACTCATAATTTTTCCCTAACTAGATTAGAAATAAACTTCAATCCTCAAGCTGAAGCCTGATAACGTCTGGTTTAGTAACCTAAG
>JBCBIN010000263.1:0-5859 GCA_038524555.1 Cyanobacteria bacterium J06623_7
CATGCTTATTTAATAGGAATTGATTCTCTTAATCTTACTCTAAGCATTTTTACTTACTGCAAAAGTGGGATGCTCCCGACTTGAACTACCTACAAATGGTCAATCGAAGAATGGCATAACTTAGTTAATTCGGGAGTTTTAGCTGGTAAAAAAGTCGAGCTACTAGAAGGGGAAATAATAGCCATGAGCCCAGAAGTAATTCCTCATCGCAATATCAACCATAGGGTAGTTAAATACCTAAGAAAGCTGCTGGATAGCATGGCAGAGGTATATGAATCCCACCCCATTACTTTAGATAATTCAGAACCAGAACCAGATATTGCAATCGTCCAGTTACCAGAAACTATCTACGATCTACGATCAACATCATCCCTATCCACAAGATATTTATTGGCTCATAGAGATCTCAAATCAGACGTTACTTAAAGACTTACATCAAAAGACTATTACCTACGCTCGCAATGGCATTATGTAATACTGGGTAATCGATCTCAAGCATCGTCAGTTAATAGTTCATACTCAACCCCAAGCCGACCGATATAATCAAACTGTCGAATATAAAACCGGCACAATTTCTCCTTTAGCTTTTCCTCAAATATCTATTCCCTTAGAAAGACTTTGGCTTTACTAACTTCCTGCTTTATTAACTATTGTCATGTGCTAATTAGTCTACACAGACTGAATAAAAGAGTAAAAATTACAGAATAAGCTAATCTGCTTTTCTACTTACTAAAAAACAAGGAAGCCTCATTATTTTGTGTAATCTCAGTTATTAATACAGAATTTAATTAACAATACGTCTAAAAAGATTAGCTCGTTCTAAAATCAAACAAATATCTCTGATTAAGCTAAATTTTGAGAGCTGTTAGATAATGTTTACTATTGAAAAAGTAATTTGAGTTAGAACACCATTTTTAAGATTAGAATGACTGTAATATTAATAATTTATTACTTTCAATTGTTATTTTTTTGCCACTGTTCGTACAAATCAGGACGGCGATCGCGTGTTCGTTTAATCTGTTCTTGTTGACGCCACTCATCGATTAGCTGGTGATTACCTGATCGCAACACTTCGGGAACTGTCCATCCCCTAAAATCAGCAGGTCTGGTGTATTGCGGATAATCTAATAATTCTGTTTCAAAGCTTTCTGTTTTTAATGAGGCAGATTTACCTACCGTTCCCGGTAAAAGTCTCGTCACGCCATTAATTAAAGTCAGAGCGGGAATTTCTCCGCAGGTAAGCACAAAGTCTCCCAGAGATACTTCCCTCGTGACCAGATGCTGGCGGATGCGCTCATCTACTCCTTCATAATGACCGCAAATTAGCACCAGTTGCTGATAGTCAATTACCAAGTCCTTAAATAACTGTTGATTCATTGGCTGACCTTGGGGAGTCAGCAAGATAATTTCCCGTTGGTCTAAAACGGGTAACGATTCCACTGCGGCAAACATAGGTTCGGGCTTGAGCAACATCCCTACACCACCACCATAGGTTATGTCATCTACCTTACGATGCTTGTCAGTGGTAAAGTCTCGGGGGTTTACTATATTTACGCTAGCAATTTCTTTGGCGATCGCTTTACCGAGTAAACTGCATTTAAGAGGAGACTCAAAAAAGTCGGGAAAAAGAGTGATAATATCAAAACGCACGATTATAAATTTACTCAGTTATTCAGAATATTAAGTATAAGTCTGGCTGACTTGGGAATTTAAGTAGTCTTTGACACAGCTCCTAGGTAGCGATCGCCTTTACGATCTTTAGATATTAGAGATCTATCTCTCGTCCGCCAATCCAATTATGTTCAATACCGAAGTTCACCACCAAATCGATTCTCCCACTCAGTCTACCAAGAACGCCATTCTAGTCATTGGTGGAGCTGAAGATAAAGTACATGGCAAAGAAATATTGCAAACTTTCTTTCGGCTATCTGGAGGAACGGATGCTCGTATTGCGATTGTCCCCTGTGCCTCGCGAGAACCAACCCTGATTGGCGAGAGATACTACAGACTCTTTCATGATATGGGTGCAAAAGAAATTGAAGTTTTGGATGTACGCGATCGCTCTGGCGCTGATGACTCAAAATATCGTGATTTTGTCGAAAACTGTACGGGAGTATTTCTTACTGGTGGCGACCAGCTTCGTCTCTGTGGTTTGCTTGCCGATACTACTCTGATGAACCGAATTGTCGAACGAGCCCAAAGACAAGAAATTAGTCTGGCAGGAACGAGCGCCGGAGCCGCGATTATGGGTCACGATATGATTTCGGGGGGGAGTAGTGCCGAATGTCCTAACAAAGCCCTCGTAGATATGGCGAAGGGTTTGAATATTATTCCTGGAGTCTTAGTCGATCAGCATTTTTACAATCGTAATCGTCTCGCCCGTCTATTCAGCGCCGTGTGTGCCCATCCAGAACTGTTGGGAATCGGTATTGATGAAGATACCTGTGCCATGTTTGAAAGTGACGGCATAGTTCGGGTAATTGGCAAGGGAGCAGTGACTATTGTTGATGCAAAAGAGATGTCCTATTCTAACCATCGCGACACTCGAGGGAGCGAGCCTTTAAGCCTCCATAACCTGACGCTGCACGTTTTGGCATATGGAGATAGCTACGATCTACATCGCCACATTCCTTTGCACTGACTAGTTTAGACAGCGATCGCCTTGGGTTGGATGCAGTTATGAAATTGTTCGCTAAGAACAGTTTGGTAGTTAGTCAAAACGAGATGATGGGCTAGTCATATAATCTCTTCAATCTGCTGCTCTAAGGGAAACACCGCAAAATACCATGAGAATTTTAAAAACTCAAACCTTACGTGGTCCAAACTACTGGAGCATCCGTCGTCAAAAGCTGATTGTGATGCAGCTAGATTTAGCAGAACTGACGGAAAAGATGTCCAACGAGATTCCGGGGTTTTATGAGGGCGTAATTAAAGTATTGCCTAGCTTAATGGAGCATTATTGCTCTCGCGGGCATCGTGGTGGTTTTCTCGAAAGAATCAAAGAAGGCACCCTTATGGGTCACATCGTCGAACATATCGCTCTAGAGCTACAAGAGCTAGCAGGTATGCCTGTAGGCTTTGGTCGTACCAGAGAAACGTCAACCAAGGGCGTGTTTAATGTCGCTTACGAATATGTTGAGGAACAAGCAGGAAGATATGCCGGACGAGCCGCCGTCAGACTGTGTCAATCAATCGTCACAACGGGGACTTATCCCCCAGAAGAACTGGCTCAAGACCTGAGTGATTTAAGAGAACTTTATGCCAACACTGCTTTAGGGCCATCTACCGAAACAATTATCAAAGAAGCCGAGGCGCGTAAAATTCCCTGGACTTGGTTGAGTGCCAGAGCAATGTTGCAGTTGGGCTATGGTGCCAGACAAAAGCGAATCCAAGCGACTCTGAGCAACAACACCAGTATTTTAGCCGTGGAACTGGCTTGTGATAAGGAAGGAACCAAAAATATTCTCGGCAATGCCGGCGTTCCCGTACCTCGGGGCACAGTAATTGAATACTTAGATGAATTAGAAGAAGCGATCGCTGATGTAGGCGGTTTTCCGATTGTAATTAAGCCCCTAGACGGCAATCATGGTCGCGGCATTACCATCGATATCAACAGCATTGAAGAAGCAGAATCGGCCTACGATTTAGCCAGTAGTGCGGCCAAAACTCGCTCGGTAATTGTCGAGCAATACTATCGGGGTAATGACCACCGCGTCTTGGTCATCGATGGCAAGGTAGTAGCTGTCGCCGAACGGGTTCCTGCTCATGTCGTCGGCAATGGCAAAGATACAATTGAGCAGCTAATTGAACTGACCAATCAAGACCCCCGCCGGGGTACCGGGCACGATAATGTTTTGACTAAAATAATTGTCGATCGCACCTCCCAAGCCGTACTAGAGAAACAGGGGTATAAGTTAGATTCAGTCTTACCCCCACAAAAAATTGCTTACCTCCGCGCTACGGCTAATTTGAGTACCGGTGGTGTGGCGATCGATCGCACTGACGAAATTCATCCCCGCAATGTTTGGCTCGCCCAGCGAGTTGCAAAAATTATTGGTTTAGATATAGCCGGTATCGATATCGTTACTGACGACATTAGTAAACCTCTCAAAGAAACCAAGGGAGTAATTGTCGAGGTCAATGCTGCCCCTGGTTTTAGAATGCATGCCGCCCCCAGCCATGGACTGCCTCGTAATGTAGGTGCATCGGTTCTTGAGATGTTGTTTCCCGAACAAACTCCCAGCCGCATCCCAATTGTGGCAATTACAGGTACCAACGGCAAAACTACAACTACCAGGCTAACGGCTCATATATATCGCCAAACCGATAAGGTGGTGGGGTTCACGGCTACTGACGGTATCTACATTCAAGAATATTTAGTAGAAGCGGGGGACAACACTGGGCCATATAGTGCCGGAGCGATTCTTAAAGACCCTACGGTGGAAGTTGCGGTATTGGAAACTGCTAGAGGCGGTATTTTGCGATCGGGACTGGCTTTTGATAGCTGTGATATTGGCGTAGTTCTCAACGTGGCTGCAGATCACTTGGGTTTGGGAGGTATCGATACCATCGAGCAGATGGCTCGGGTAAAGGGCGTAGTCGCCGAGACCGTCAAACCAGAAGGATATGCTATTTTGAATGCTGACGATCCATTGGTCGCCGCCATGGCAAAAAAAGTGCGCTGTAAAGTGGCCTATTTTTCTATGGATCCTGATAATCCGCTAATTATCGAGCATGTAAGACGCAATGGCTTGGCGGCAGTGTATGAAAATGGCTACCTCTCAATCTTGGAAGGAAAATGGACTCTTCGGGTAGAACAAGCAATTAATATCCCTGTGACGATGGGCGGCAAAGCACCCTTTATGATTGCCAATGCTTTGGCTAGCTGTCTGGCAACTTTTGCTCAGGGAGTCGATATCGAGCTGATCCGCCAGGGACTGAGAACGTTCCAAATGTCGGCAGAGCAGACCCCCGGTCGTATGAACTTATTTAACCTCAAAGATTATCAGGTCTTAATTGACTATGCTCATAACCCCCATGGCTTTAAAGCCGTTGGTGATTTTGTACGTAATTGGGAAGGCACCAAAATTGGCGTTGTGGGTGGCCCCGGCGATCGCCGAAACGAAGATTTAATTCTTTTAGGCAATATTGCAGCGGAAATATTCGATCACATCATAATTAAAGAAGATCGAGACTCCAGGGGTAGAGCAGCAGGAGAAGTTGCCGAGCTAATTGAAAAGGGTATTTATCAAACCGATGCCAGCAAAGAGCAGGAAACAATTTTAGATGAGATAGAGGCAATAGATAAAGGCTTAAATTTAGCTCAAGCGGGTAGTTTAGTAGTCATTTTTCCCGAAAAAGTCGATTTAGTAATCGATTTAATTAAGGAACAAATGGCTAAAGAACAGTTGAATTAGTACTCAAATTAATCCCAATCTATGCAATAGAAAAAGGTTGTAAATTAAACATTTAATCAAATATCTATTCACAGCTTAGATGTGGCTTATTTAATTTAGTATTGTATTGAACTAAAAGTAAGCTTTAACTTCATTTATTTATATCGAGCAAAGTAGGGATATCGCTAATTGCACTGACGATGTTAGTTAGTAAATTCTCAGGTTATATTTAAGCTTTTGGTAAAGATCTAGCAGATTTAAGGTCTTATCTGATAAACCTATTGTAAACTTCAGCTATTTTACGGTAGCGCTATCTAGGCAATCGAGATTATCTATGTATATATAGAGAAGGCATGATTTAAGATTTTACTTCTATCTGCTCGTTTATCATTTGTTAGTAAAATTAATTAAATGAAAAGTAGACATTCAGAAAGCGATTATACTCACCGCAACGTCATGGAGG
>JBCBIN010000264.1:0-5805 GCA_038524555.1 Cyanobacteria bacterium J06623_7
GATCTCAAGCCTATTCCCGGCATCAAATCTGTGCTGCTAAATTTACAACGTCAGGGCTACACTCTGGGAATCGTTACCTCCAACAATCGCGAAAATGTCGATATTTTTCTGGCCAAGAACGAACTGGATAAACTGTTTAGCTATATCTATTCCGGCACCGCTATTTTTGGCAAACATCGAGTACTCGAACGGGTATTTAGAGACCATGGCGTGAGCAAGTCGGACGTAATTTATGTGGGCGATGAAACTAGAGATATTCGTTCCGCCCGCAAAAGTCATATCCCTGTGGCGGCAGTTAGCTGGGGTTTCAATGCGGCAGAAATTTTAATCGCGCATCAGCCAGACTACTTAGTTAATTCTCCTGATGAACTGCTAAAGGCGATCGCTACTTGGCAACCCTGTCATTCTCCTGTTTAGATAAGCTAGAAGAACCAATTGAAAACACGCTCTAATTGGAGCCAAGGCTTATGACAGCAAAAGAACAGCTGCCGGAGTATCTTTTATGCGCTCAACACGGTTGGGCTGATACCGGAAATCAGCTCGGTAAACTAGCCCGAGCCGCTGCCAATCCACAGACGAAAGTTATCGTTCCCAGCTTGGGATTAATCAAAACCTTTATTCGCCTCCAGCCTCTGGTGCTACGGCTAGAGCAAATTGTTACCACCGAAATAGCGCGTTATCCCCAGACCAAAATTAACCTTCTCGGCCATTCCATGGGAGGATTAATCTGGCTAGAGCTATTAAAACGCCACCCTGAGTGGTGGAACAAGATTCATTCTCTGATTTTGCTAGGTTCCCCCGTAGGTGGTTCAAATCTGGCACGAATTATCGATCCGGGAGGAATTGGCATTGGCACGGCGGCAGACTTAGGCAAAAATCGTCGTTCCTTGGCAGCGAACATTGCCCAACACATACCTACCCTATCGGTAGCTAGTGATACGGGGACGGGTACAGATGGCTTGGTAACGGTAGAAAATACCAAATTTGACTATGCCAATTGGCAGCTAGTATCTGGTATTGCCCACAGCGCAATGCGCTATCATGCCGAAATGATTCCAATTTTGCAAAATTTTTGGCTTCACCCCCGCTTGGGTTCCTTCCCAGACAATAGCTTGAGCAATCGGCTAATTCGGCTTTTTCGTAATGTTCCAGGGATGACTGATGCCGACTATCGTGGACTGTCGCGATCGCAAACCATAGCTCATCTACCAGAGTCTATCACTGTTCGTACCTGGCAAACTCTGTGGGGAGTAAAGCATGTTTATCTGGTCAGACAGCGGGATTGTCTCTATAGCGGATATGTCGGCCTAACTCATATTCGTGGCTTGGAGCGAGCTCTAAAAGAGTTGCAAAAATTCGCTAGTTAGCCAATCGAAAAAACTTGTATCAGAAAAAAATCCAAATTACTTGACAAATCCTTGGGAAAAATTGCTATACTAATTCTGTTGCAAAACGTTGGGGTGTCGCCAAGCGGTAAGGCATCGGTTTTTGGTATCGACATTCCTAGGTTCGAATCCTAGCACCCCAGTTTAATCAAGTTAATTGAGCTTATAGCTCTGAAGCATATAGTACTATGGCTGGCTAGCTTTGTGTGGGTTAAGATTGCCTCAGGTCTTCTCCCAAATCTGGCTTATGTTGTCTGTAAACCTCGGCAGTTATCGCTGTTCAATCACTGCGACCTTAACTTTGACCATGTTATTAACTCTGGGGTCAGAAGTCCAGGGACAAGTAACTCCTGACGATACGGTTAACACTCGGGTGACAACGGCAGATCGGGTGCACAACATCACCGGGGGCATTGAGGCAGGGCAGAATTTATTTCACAGTTTCGAGCAGTTTTCCCTCTTGAGGGACGAAGTAGCGAATTTCGACCATAGCTTAGATATCGAGCATATTTTTGGTCGAGTGACCGGGGGAAGCGCTTCTACGATCGATGGCTTAATTCAAACTCACGGGGATACTGGCTTATTCCTGATCAATCCTGCAGGCATCATTTTTGGTGCAGATGCACAGTTAGATGTTGGCGGCTCTTTCGTTGTCAGTACGGGAGATAGCCTCATTTTTACCGATGGTATTGAGTTTAGTGCCGTGGCACCAGAAGTTGAATCTCTGTTGACCGTTAGCGCTCCAGTGGGCTTGCAGTATGGTCGGGCTGGGGCAATCGAAGTTTTGCCCCATAACCAAGATCCTGCAGCTCATTCTGACTTTGCGCTCTATCCAGGCAATACCCTAGCTTTACTGGGGGGAGATGTTGATATTACCAGTACCAGTCTTAATACTCTCGGAAGTGATGTCGAAATTGCTAGCGTAAAACGGGGCACGGTGGGACTGCAAACTAGCGATCGCGGCTGGCGGTTTGACTATCAAGATACGGAACAGCTCGGCAAAATCGACTTTAGCGACCTGGCTCTCATCAATAGTAGCGGCAGAGTGAATCTACAAGGAGAAACAATCGCGTTCTCGGCTCGTTCGGGCATTATCGACTTTAATGAATTTGGCGAAACAGATAACAACATTAGCTTAACTGCTGCTAAGTCCATTGAAATAGACGACAGTTTCCTCGTAACTCAAGTCGGTCAAACCAACGACTCAATCGAGCAACCCCTTACCGGTAGAGGAGGAGACGTAACTATCATGGCTCCAGAAGTAGCGATCGCCAACGGCTCAGTAATTTCGGCGGGAACCCTAAGCCAAGGAGGAGGCGGCAGCATCACAATTAATGCTAGCGATCGGGTCAGACTCTCGGGGGCAGCAGGAGGCAACCCTAGTTTCATTAGTACCTCTACCCTAAAAGATGGTTTGGGCGGTTCTATCGATATCGACACCGGCAGATTGATGATCGACGGCGGTAGTCAAGTTCAAGCTTTTGCGGGAACGGATGAGAAAGGTAGCGGAGGCAGAATTACCGTTAATGCCAGCCAAGCGATTAAGCTTTCCGGCACGGGAGTCTTACAGTCCCAAAGTGTTGATGCCGACGGCGAATTAGCCATTATCGAAAAGGAGTTTGCCAGCGGCTTTTCTGCCTCATCGGGCAATGCCGACCTCGCTATTGATGCAGAAGGACAGTCTCAAGGGGAAAGTGGCAGCCTCACGATTAATACCCCGCGGTTATCGATCGCTGATGGAGCGGAAATATCGGTTGATAGCTATGGTCTGGCCAATGCCGGAAACGTGGAAATCATGACCTCTAACCTCAGTTTAGATACTGCCGGACAGATTGTGGCAAATACAGCATCGGGAGCCGGCGGTTCAATTCGCATCTTAGCCACAGAGTCGATTATTTTGGATGATAGAAGCTCTATTCTGACGACAGCAGCAGAACAAGGCAATGGTGGCAATATTGTCCTCGATACAGCTAACCTAGTCCTACTCGATTTTAATCGTATTAGCGCCAACGCCATCGAAGGAAACGGGGGCAACATTACTATCGATACTCAGGGGCTATTTATCAACTCCGACAGTAGCATTACCGCTAGTTCTCAAATCGAAACCAAACAGGGCAGCGTCGAAATTTCCACCCTAGATTTAAGTTCGCGAATTGCTACCGATTATCGCGATCGCTCATCTTTAGGAGCGGAGGACAAAATCACTTCTGGCTGTGGGGCAGGAATCGATCTTGGTTCCAACCAGATTCGTAATGTCGGACGGGGTGGCATGCCCGGAAATCCCTTCCGTGAAGTAGTCTCTAGCTCAACTCTAACTGATTGGGGTGATAATTTACCTACCCGTCCCCGGCAAGAAAAACAACATCCTCAAACTGCTGCTGCACCATTAGCCCCCATCGTCGAAATTAGTGGTTGGGTGGTTAATGCTCGGGGAAAAGTAGAGCTAGTGGCTCAGAGTAATCGACCTGAATTTACCGAGAATTGTTCGGCGGCTCATTCTTCGACAAATTGAGAAAGTCCTGACTGAGCTGCCAAATTTGTTCTCGAACATCATTTAAACCATGATCGCTATCTAGCTCGACTAATTTAGTTTGAGGATGTTGCTGGGCATAGTCTCGACTGACCTGAATCGGCACGACATCATCTCGCAAACCATGAATAATTAAAGTAGGGAGCGATCGCGTCAAACCAGATAGGGGATAGTTTTCCGCATCCTGCAAAAAGTTATAGTGCAGGGGAATTTGCTTATTTTCGCCGTAGTGATAGATCGGCATGTAGTTAGACTCGCGCCACGCCTCTATTTGTCCGGGCTGTAGTCGAGCGTACCAACTTTGGGGAAAACCAAACGCCGGAGCCAATAAAATTAACTTTTGTACCTGTCGCTGCTGCTGCGCCACCCAAGCAGAGGTCAAAGCCCCAAAGCTCGAACCAATTAAGACGACTGGAGTATTGCTCCTATTACAAGCTGCCGTTGTCTGGGCTATTTGTCTGCTCAAAGTAAGATTGGTAAAGTCTCCTTGATTAAGATCGAGTACCTGGAGCTCGATCTTATTGACCGTAAAGCGATCGCGCAAGTATTGAGCTTTACTCGAACGGGGACTGGAAGCAAAACCATGCAGATAGAGATAAGCTGTCATTGAAATGATAATTAACTGATGTTACATACTCATTAATCTGTGAAGACTGGTTCGGGGTCAAGGGCTAACGAAATAGCTAAACTCAATGAGAATTTAGATTCAAACCCATTTGATAGGTCGGAGCTTGAGAAATAATAAAGATATTTAAGATAAGTATAAATACTGAAATTTATTTGAAGTATACTGATCTGCGTAAACTCAATAATAAACTTTTAATGATTAAAGCGATCGCCAAATCTAATTTGGGCATTATTTTAAAAAACCTATCTTTAGCAGCCGTACTAGTCCTCGGTCTATCCCAAACTGCTAGAGCCAATGAAAGCGAAAAATATCAAGATCTTCGTATTGCTTGCGACCCAGCGATTAACCAGGATTCCAAGCTCAACTGTAGTTTTAACGAGCTATTAGGAGAAAGCGATCGAGTAGAAACTGTTGAAGTCGCTCAGGGGCGTCGTGGCAGACGTAGAAAAAGTAAGGTGCAGGGTTACTACGGCGGTTTCAGCCTGGGTGCGATGTTTCCCAGCGGAGAGGTCGACCTCAACACAGACATATTATCTAACCTCCCTGAAGTAGACTTTAATACTGGATTTGCGGGTAGCGTATTCGGTGGTATTAAATTTAGTAAAAATATTGCGGCAGAATTAGAGTTTCTTGCTGGTTTCGGCTCTGGCGATTCAGATGATTTCGATGAAGAGATTCGTACTCGTGTTGCTGGGCTTAGAGAAATTGCGGGCAATGCCCCCGGTGCCTTCAATGTCAATGGCGATTTTGAAAGTTCTGAAATTGACTACTCTGCCTTCGCACTTTATGCTAGCCCTCGCTTCGATCTGCCCATATCCAACAGATTGAGTGTTTATATTAGCCCCGGAATCGGATTATCTCAAACTAACGTCAACTATGAGGCCGATGGCGATCTTTCTGTCAGCTTGGCGACACCGAGTGGCAATGCCGAAGCAGATGCAAGTTTTAATGCAACAGCTGACGAATTTAACGAACTTACAGATGATACCGATCGCGATTCTAGTCAAACAGGAATTAGCTTCCGGATTAAAGCTGGGGCAGAATTTCAAATTAGTAACAGCATTGAAATCTTTGGGCAGGTTCAATATGTTACCCTCCCCACTGAATCAAATGACCAATTTGATGTGGATAATCTAAATTCTTTTCTGACTCAGGCTGGATTGACGTTTAATTTTTAGTAATTTCTCAACGAACTAGCTTACCACCCATATTATTTTCTGCGTTCGCGCAAGTATAGCTCTCTGACTTATGATTGTAGCCGG
>JBCBIN010000265.1:0-5797 GCA_038524555.1 Cyanobacteria bacterium J06623_7
AATGTTTTCTCGATCTTTTCTTGCTAGTAATGCCGCTTTTTTGGCGCGATCGCTTTCTCTGGTTATGCCCATAGTAAGACAACTAATTGTGGTAATTAGTAACAGACAATATAGATATTTCTGTTATAACCTTAGGTTTGAGATTTTGGGAATCTACTCAAATTTCGTGCCTTCTAGAAACTACGATTGTTTTACCTCAGTTAAGTTAGCTAAATCGACTAGAAATTATTTATATTCGTTATAGGCTGCATATACACCTCGAACGTTATACCAGTTAAGAAATATGCGTGCTACCTGTTCGGCTAACTGCGGCTGTCCCCGATTAATTAGCCACTTTAAAACTGGCTGAAGTGTGCGTTCGTTTAATCTGCCACCCAGAGATAAGATGCCCCAAAGTAGTCGATGTAATAACGTCATCTGAATCATCATTCTGACATCAAAAGTTGGGTGTTTGTCGTAAAAGATAACTCCCATTTTGCCCCTTTCTATCTCCCGCTCAATTAGCTGGGGAATTTGCTCTAAATTAAACGGTGGATGCCAATGGTAACCAACGGCTTGGGGACATTTAATCAGCTTTAAGTTAAGTTTTTTTAGCCTGACACCCAGCTCCAAATCTTCCCAACCGTAGAGTTGAAAGCCCGTGTCGAATAACCCCGCAGCATCTAACCATTTACGAGCGATCGCCACATTACCAGTTGCAAAATAGGCGGCAGAAAAGTCAGTTATTTTATAAGGCTCAGAGGTGGGATGTTCAAAGTTATTGGTATTAATTACAGCACCATATGTAAATAAGCGATCGCTATTTAATTCTCGCTCTCCCTGCACTAGAGCATCGGCGTGAGACTGAAGGAAGCTCTCGGTAACAACTAAATCGCTATCAATAAAAACTATGGTGTCCCCCTTGGCGTTTTTTACGCCTAAATTGCGGGCAGCGGCGGCTCCCTGATGATTTTGCTCGATTACTCTGACATGGGCTAACTTAGCGCTATTTTCAGCCAACCAGGTTAGGGTGCGGTCGCTCGAACCATCATCGACAAGAATGACTTCATAGCGATCAACTTTATTATCGGTAAATACTTGTTGTTCCAGCGCCATCAGGCATTTTTGCAAGATTGGCAAACGATTGTAGGTAGGAATGACGACGCTAATATACATTGATTGCTACTGCCAGGCTAAATTAACAATATAGGTCAGAGTCTACTACTTATTGCCGATTCCCTCTTGCCTGTCAAGATACTCGGTTCATCTTCTGGAGCAAAACCTCAATCATGGGGGCGTCTTCGCTCTGAGGCGCAACTCGAAGATAGTACTCTAGGTCGAGAATAGCTTCGTCCCAACGATTAAGCTGATAGTAAAGTAAGCCGCGATCGCGAATTTCGGCGGTTTTCTCGGGATTGAGCTGGAGAATTGCACTCATTGTGGCTAGGGCTTTGTCTATTTCGCGGCGATGGAGATAGATAAACTTTAAATTGTTGAGCATACGCGCCAAAATTTGTTTATTATCTACCGGAGCTAGCCAACGGGGGTCTAGTTTGACCTGCTGCTGATAGCTCTCATCTAGTCTTTTCTGACAGTCAGCCTCAAAGAGAATTTCGCCCCGGTGGAAAGGATCGACAAAAATTCCTACCGATTCAAATTCCGGACGAATCAGGAAGTGTCCGGGCATCCCAACCCCCACCATGGGAAAGTTAAGCCGCTGGGCGATCGCCAGGTAGATTACCGAAAGACTGATGGGAATGCCTAATTTTCGTTCGAGTACTCGGTGGAGAAAACTATTATCTGGATCGTAGTAGTTCGCTTGATTGCCTCGGAAACCCAGGGTATCAAATAAATGTTGATTGATTGCCTGAATGACCTTGAGGGGATAGCGTTCTGCTGGCAGTTGTGGTTTGATTGCCGCCGCGATCGCATCTAAATCAGCTAAGTATTTTTGCGGATTTAAATCTGGATATTCTGCTGCCGCAAAGTACAGGCAGGCTTTTGCCAAATCTATCTTTGGTTGGCTGACTTCCTGATAGAAATTATGCCATCGCAATTGATTATCCATCTCGCTAATAAATAGTGCTTGTAATCATCTCGATTATCATAATATTTTTTGCGTGAATTTACCGATTAGAAATTAGTAATTATTTACTTAACAAAATAGATTTACTTGTGTCATAAATACAAAGCAAAAATTACTGATTAAAGAGAAAATTTTCGTGGTTTTCTTTTTTATTAGCTTTAAGCTTTAAGCTCTAGGATTTATGCCTGTTTGATTGATAGACCAACTCGCTTGAGCTTTTCATTGACCTCTAAAACTTTAACCTTGACTACTTCCCCCACCTTGACAATTTCGTTGGGGTCGGACACGAAGCGATCGCATAGCTGAGAAATATGCACCAAACCATCTTGGTGGACTCCCACATCTACAAACGCCCCAAAGTTAACGACGTTAGTAACTACTCCCTCTAGGGTCATTCCCTCTTTTAAATCGCTAATTTCCGCTACCCCTTCTTGAAAAGTCGCGTACTGAAATTTGTCTCTAGGGTCTCTTCCCGGCTTTTCTAATTCAGCGATCGCATCCCGTAGGGTGGGTAAACCAACGCTGTCGCTGATAAAATCTTTTAGCTCTAGGGTTTTTAGGCGATCGCTAACTTGACTAATGCGCTCTAGAGGGACGTTTAGACTTTTAGCAATAGACTCGATTGCCGGATAGCTTTCTGGGTGTACCGCCGTATTATCGAGGGGATTTTTACCATGGCGAATACGCAGAAATCCTGCTGCCTGTTCGTAGGTTTTCTTGCCTAACTTGGCTACTTTTAATAGTTCCTTGCGGTTATTAAATGCACCATTATCGTTCCGATAGCTAACAATATTATTAGCAACCGTGGTTGAGATTCCCGAGACAAAGGTGAGCAATTCTTTAGAAGCCGTATTTAAATCTACGCCGACATAATTAACGCAGCTTTCGACAGTTTCTTCGAGCTTTTGCTTGAGTAATTTTTGATTTACGTCGTGCTGGTACTGTCCTACTCCAATCGATTTGGGGTCGATCTTGACCAACTCAGCTAGGGGGTCTTGGAGTCTTCTACCGATACTTACTGCCCCTCGTACGGTTAAGTCTAAATCGGGAAATTCGGCTCGGGCAACCTCACTAGCAGAATAGATTGAAGCCCCAGATTCATTGACCATGACTTTAATTGCCTGGTGTTTGGTGGTTGCTAACGCTTCGCCGATAAAGCGATCGGTTTCTCTCGATGCCGTACCGTTACCGATAGCAATCAATTCAATTTGATATTGACTGATTAAATCCCGCACGATTTCTGCTGCCTGTTGGCGTTTGGCGGCACCCGTATGGGGATAGATAACCCGATCTTCCAAATACTTACCCGTATCGGATAGAACCACAACTTTACAGCCGGTGCGAAACCCCGGATCGACAGCTAGAGTTGGTTTGCGTCCGGCAGGAGGAGCTAATAAAAGATGACGTAGGTTAGCCTCAAAAGTCTGAATTGATTCCAAGTCGGCATATTCCTTGCGATCGCTTCTCACTTCCCGAACCAAAGACGGTTTCAACAGACGATTAAAAGCATCTTTCAGCATTCCCTGGTAAAACTCCCGCAAGATCGTGCTTCTGGTGCTAATTTTCTGCTGTTCCAAGTACTTTAAGACTACTGCTTCATCAAAAGCGAGATCGACGCTCAAAATTCCTTCTGCTTCGCCCCGATATAAAGCCAGCAGGTTGTGGGGTTGAATCTGCTTAACGCTCTGGCTATAGCGACGATACATCTCATATTTAGTACTGCCTTCGGGATAGTCTTCCTTAACTTGTGAGGTAAACACACCCCGTTTAAAGAAATAATCGCGCAAATAAGCCCGAATATCAGCATTATCGGCAATCTTCTCTGCCAGAATATCCGCCGCTCCGGCTAAAGCTTGGTACGTAGTAGCGATGTCTAGGTCGAGATTTAAATACTTATCGGCTTCGGTAGCTAGGTCAACCCGAGCAATCTGGGGTTTATTTTGCTCTTCAATCCATGCCGCCAGAGGTTCTAAGCCTTTCTCTCTCGCAATAGTCGCCCTCGTGCGCCGTTTGGGCTTATAGGGTAAATATAAATCTTCTAATTCCGTGCGATCAAAGCAAACTGTTATTTTGGCCTTCAGTTCTGTAGTTAATTTTCCCTGAGAGTTGATTTCCTCCAGAATTTTGGCTTTACGCTTAACCAATTCATCTAGATAAGTGTAGCGTTCAAAAATATCTCGTAGCTGCACTTCGTCGAGAGAACCGGTCTGCTCCTTACGATAGCGGGCAATAAAAGGTACCGTTCCCCCTTCTAGCCAGAGATTTAAAGCATTGTTGACATTGCGCAGAGATAGAGAAAATTCTTGGGCAATTAATTGTCTAATGTCAGTCATGGAAACTTAAGAGATACCGCGCGGAATAAATTTGATTATATATATTTCTACCAAATCAGTGTGGGAATTATCCAAAGCCATAGAGCGATCGCTCGAACAAGTCAAATCAATTAACTAAAATCAGTTTGGGATTGTCCGCAATGATTTATCTACGAGTTATTAACCTCTCCCTATTTATGGGCAATATTGGGTTAGTTAGTTCTCTTCGGATAAATTTTATGAACGCTGTTAATTATCAAAGCCCAAATATTTTTTTACTGCTGCACCATCAAATATCGGTTAATGATGCCAATAAGATGATCGAGAAATGGCTCCAACAACACCCCCAAGAATCTAGAGCCAGTCTTTCAAAATTGCTCGAATCTGAGCAAGTGATTGTTAAACACGGACGAATCCAAGGTTTACCCCGGCTTTCCCTGACAGAAGCCACTGAATTAGTCCAAGAGCTAAAAAAAGGTAGTTTAGTGGTTAAAGATCGTCAGCATAATCTCAGCACTTATCCACAATGTTTTATTGGTTCAGAACTGGTAGATTGGCTGATGACTCATCGAGAGCTGCTAGAAGCTGAAGCGATCGCCCTGGGACAAAACCTCTTAGAACACGATTTGATTTCTCACGTTCTTCGCGACCATGACTTTAAAAACGAATTTTTGTTTTATCAGTTTCAGGATGCATCAACCCCAGAACTCCCGACACTATCTCTGGGGGAAGCCACGGCACTGGCACAAGAGCTACAGAAAAATGGCAAATTAACCATCAAAAACCGTCGGCATAGGCTCAATAGTTACAAACAGTGTTTTATTGGTTCGGAGCTAGTAGATTGTCTGGTTACTAATCATAATGCCTCTGTCGCCGAAGCGATCGCCATGGGGCAAAGTCTTTCATCCCACAATTTAATTGCTCACGTTCATCACGAGCATGACTTTAAAAACGAATTCTTGTTTTATCAGTTTCAAAATAGCTGAGTAACAAGGCTTTGGTCATTAAAGAATATCGCCCAATAGTCTATTCTTCATCCTAAAGGATATCTTTACGCATATAGCTTTTAGCCTTTTCAGTTTATATATTTTTTCCCCATTATCTTTTTTTAGTTTGGCGATCGATAACTCCGCAATATACGGGAATATCGATGTTAAAGTCTTCCTAAAATATGTACCTTTGGTTTAGAAGCCGGGGTGTATGATTTAACTTCACAATCGAATATAGCGTTTCTTATAGTGGTGAGGTACAGTAGCAACAGTGAGCATACCAATTACGGATATCTTTTGTTGTGACTTTTAACATTGACTCAGTGATGGCGTTGATTAAATCGAGATAACTTCTAGGCTTGATTTTCTTTAGAGAAGCTTTTACCTTTGACCAAAAGTTTTCTATGGGATTAAATTCTGGAGAATAGGGA
>JBCBIN010000266.1:0-5787 GCA_038524555.1 Cyanobacteria bacterium J06623_7
AAAAGTTGATGCTTCTAAACGAGAAAACATTCCACTGGATTCAACCACGCTATATTTATCTGCTTCTAAAACATAAAAAGTAATTTTGTTATCCTGCCAAATCCATAGTTCGGAAATGCCGATATTTTGATAGCTAGCTTTTAAAGTTTCCACATCGCCGCTGCTGAAAATTACCTCAACTGCTAAATCTGGTAAATCCTTGTCCGTAGCAAACGCATAAGCTAAATCTGGCTCTCTTCCTGCTTGTCTCCATGCGTTTAACCTCGTCTGTCCAAAGGGAAAATCAGCAATTTCATACTTCTCATAATAGGCAATAATCAAACGATTAATTACCGCTGCAATTCTTTCGTGATTTTTGCCGGGAGACACAATTGTTATTTCACCTTGAAAGTAAGCAACTCGATATCCACTATATTCCTGAGACTCAAACTCACGATAATCTTCCCAAGTTGCCCCGGTGATAGTTAATATCTGGTCTTGTTGCGAAAAGCGATCGCGATTTATGGGTAAGTCTGCCGATATCAGCATGAGTTACTTCTGTGACAATAATGTTAATTATATGTCCTACTCTTTCTAAGATAGCGATCCCCACTCTCTTAAAAGCTTATAGCCAAAAACCACCAGAATAAAACGAAGCTAATTCACATCAAGCGCATTTAATTCTTAATTCCCGTCGAACTAATACCGGCAATAAACTGTTTTTGACCGATTAAAAATAGTACCACCACGGGCACAGTTGCGATTACCACCGCCGCCATCAGTAAAGACCAATCGCTCGTAAACTGTTCCTGAAATTCAGCTAGAGCAAGCTGTACGGTACGTAATTCGGGACGGGTAGTAAATACTAATGGTTTGAATAAATCGTTCCACTCGCCAATAAAGGTAAACAGGAATAACGTTACAAGCGCCGGACGAGCCAAGGGTAACATTACCTGAGTTAAGATCTGCCAGCGGTTCGCCCCATCCAACATCGCCGCTTCTTCTAGTTCGATGGGAATGCTCGCAAAATATTGACGCATTAAGAAAATTCCAAAGCCGCTAGCCGCAGTTGGTAAAATTAGCGACCAGTAGCTATTGATTAGATGCGCCCATTTTAAAATTGCAAAGATGGGTATGACGAGCAGTTGAAAGGGAATAACCAAAGTTGCCAGAATCAATAATAATATTCCCTGTTTGCCCGGAAACTCTAATCGCGCTAAGGCATATCCTGCCAGTGCCGAGGTGAAAATCTGTAAAGCCGTAACGCTTAACGCCACAATGGTGGAATTAACAAAAGCGATTAGAAATCCTCCCTGATGCCAAGCCTGTCGATAGTTATTGAGAGTAAAGCTACCCCGGGCATCAGTAAAAGAAGCCTGTAATACGACTAGTAGGGGATACAAAATGACGATCGCTCCCAAAATTAAGCCGATTAAAGTCAATAGTTTGGTTCCGTCAAAGGCAAAAAGCGATCGCTGTTTCATGTAATTATCGGGTAACTTTCTCGGTCATAACTTACGTCATAACCTACATTATTATCGGTCAAGATCCGGTTGCCTGTGGCTCTATGGTTGATGAGCTATATATTTTACCCATTAACAACCTAAAATCATGTAATACTAATTGGCATAAGCGATACGGCACTTTTACGGATTTATTCAGAGCAACACTACACCAATAACATGAGCAAAAAGCGGGTATTATCAGGAATTCAGACCACTGGCAATCTACATCTAGGCAACTATCTCGGCGCTATTCGCAATTGGGTAGAAATCCAGCAGGACTATGATAATTTCTTCTTTTTTGCCGATTTACATGCAATTACCGTACCCCACGACCCCAAAGTCCTGGCGGAAAATACCCTCAAAATGGCAGCGGTATATTTAGCCAGCGGCATCGACCTAGAATGCTCGACTATTTTTGTTCAGTCTCATGTTACGGCTCATAGCGAACTAGCTTGGTTGCTCAACTGTGTTACGCCCCTCAACTGGTTAGAAAGAATGATTCAGTTTAAGGAAAAAGCGCTCAAGCAGGGGGAAAATGTTGGTGTCGGACTATTAGACTATCCCGTATTGATGGCAGCCGATATTTTGCTTTACGACGCTGATAAAGTGCCCGTCGGTGAAGACCAAAAGCAGCACTTAGAATTAACCCGAGATATCGCCGGACGAGTTAACGACCAGTTTGGCAAGAAAAAACAGCCGGTCTTAAAAGTGCCCGAACCCATGATTCGTAAAGAGGGGGCAAGAATTATGAGCCTCACGGATGGGACGAAAAAAATGTCTAAATCAGACCCTTCCGAATTAAGTCGTCTCGATATTCTCGATCCTGCCGATGCCATCAAGCGCAAGATTAAAAAGTGTAAGACCGACCCGATTAAAGGTTTGGCGTTTGACGACCCAGAACGCCCAGAATGCAATAATTTGCTGACTCTCTACCAAATTCTCGGTAACAAGACTAAAGCCGAAGTCGCTGCAGAATGCCAGGATATGGGCTGGGGACAGTTTAAACCCCTACTTACAGAAACGACAATCGCCGCACTCAAGCCGATACAGGACAAATATAACGAGTTGATGAGCGATCGTACTTACCTCGATTCAGTGCTCAAAGATGGTGCCGAAAAAGCTAGCGCTGTGGCAGATCAGACTCTCTCCCGGGTTAAAGATGCTCTGGGATTTTTACCTCCGGTTTGAACGAAAACCCCACACGAAAAGCCGGCAAAACCGAGAGATCGACAGGAGCTAATTAACAATCTGCTCGGGATTATAAAAATTTTTTTTAAAGCTCAATATAACAACAGCACATAATCACCCTCATATTATTAAATGACTAATCATCTTCGACAGGCAGCATTAAGTAAACAGTTTTTACTAACGGCAGAAGTCGCACCACCAAAAGGGGGAAATCCCGCGCGCATGATGGAGGTAGCCCATAAGTTAAAGGATAGAGTCCATGCAGTTAACGTTACGGATGGTAGTCGGGCAGTATTAAGAATGTCTTCCGTTGCGGCTTCTACAATTTTGTTACAGCACGGTATCGAACCTGTCTGTCAGGTGGCATGTCGCGATCGCAACTGTATTGGTTTACAGGCAGATCTAATGGGTGCTTATGCTCTGGGGATTCGGAATGTTCTGGCTCTTACGGGAGATCCGGTTAAAGCGGGAGATCATCAAAAGTCGAAAGCTGTATTTGAACTAGAATCAGTCCGGCTGTTGAAGTTAATTAACAAGCTTAATAGTGGGGTCGATTTTAACGATAAATCCATGCCCGATGAAGCTCTCGATCTATTTTCTGGTGCGGCGGTAGATCCTCAATTAAAAAGCTGGTCGAGTCTACAACGTCGCTATGAAAAGAAGCTCGAAGCAGGGGCGCAATTTTTCCAAAGTCAGATGATTACTGATTTTGATAAGCTCGATAAATTTATGACCCAAATCGCTTCCATTAGCGACAAACCAGTCCTGGCGGGAATTTTTCTGTTGAAATCTGCCAAAAACGCCAGCTTTATTAATAAATATGTTCCGGGGGTCAATATTCCCGACACTATTATCGAACGGTTGGCTAATGCCGCAAAACCCCTCGACGAAGGCGTAAAAATTGCGGCTGAACAGGTTAAGCTAGCTCAAACAATGTGCCAGGGAGTCCACCTAATGGCGGTTAAGCGAGAAGATCTGATTCCCGAAATTCTCGATCGCGCAGGAATCAAATCTCTAGCTATTGGTAAAACTGAAGCCCAACTCAAAAATTAATATTTTTGTTGATTGTAATTGGCTGTTCAATGGTCAATAGTCAATGCACAATGACCAGTTACTCTTCTGGGCCGCCAATCGCAATCCCGGTATTATAAATCTGAGCATTAGTTAGATTTAGGTCTTCCATTAAAGCGCCCCGGGTATCGCCATTAAAGATAGTGGCAGCAGTAAAGTCTACCCGATTTAAATTAGCCTGGTTAAAGCTAACATCAGTGGCATAAGTTGAATCTAAAATTGCTCCCTCTAGATTGGCTCCGGTCAAGTCTGCCCCTTCTAAATTGGCACCGCTTAAATTGGCTCCCGACAGGTCAGCATGGCGTAAATCCGCCCCGATTAAATGAGCGTTAGTCAAATCGGCTCCCGATAAGTCGCATGCGACACACTCCCCCAACATATCTAGCTGTCGAACATGCTCCGGATTTGCGGCTTGGACTGATGTAGCAAGAGTAAAACTGCTTAAAAAAGCGATCGCGATTACCGACCCTTGATTCATAATTACCTCTTTTCTCTAACTATCAATTAGTTATTTAACTTTGAAGTATAAATTGATTGTCTCATATCACAAAGTCGACAGAGGTAATGTTATGTAACTGAATTGAGAAGGTAAATGTAGATTTATGAATCTAAGCTGAACCTACGTTTTTAGTCGGCAGGTTTAGCCAGAGCTTGACCGGTTGAGAATCAATCACTGGGGGGAACGTAGGCTTTTCGCCGACCGATAATTGTCCAAAAGATAGTTGAGCGGGAACACAAGACTGCTATTGCTAGAGTTATGATGATCGCTACTCGAATTTTGCTGTCGGTACTGAGCTGTAAATCCCCCAGATAGTGGGAGCCCAAAAGCACCGTATGACACACTACTAAAATAAAACTCGGTACGGTCAATAAATGAATTTTGCGCCACCGTTTACCCAACTTTTTTTGCTGGCGATCGCTGCTAGTTAGTGCCGCCGGAATCATGAGAGCCAAACTTAAAATACCCAAGATCATGCCCAGACGATGTTGGGGTAACATAAAGGCGATCGCATCGGGATTCCAGTTTAAGGAGTGGTCTAGCATATGTGCTGTATGGGCTAAGGCTAATACAAATGCGCCGATGCCAATCAGACGACGATATTGTAATGGTACGAACCAAAACTTACTGAGAGGGCGAGCCACCAAAGCCACCACGAGCAACAGTAGGGCTGCGTGACCCGTATAGTCCACCATGGCATCGGAACGTAATAGGGTTAAAATCCCAATGGTTAGAGTTACCCAACCCCCCAGGCGAAATAGCTGACTACGACGATCCGCACTAATCTTAGAAGCAGATATGCCGACTCCCAACATCATTGGTGCCGTACCCAAACCAAAGCCGAGCATGGTTAATACTCCCAGCCATAGGCTGCCCGTCTCGACTGCTTTAAGCTGCGCCGTATATAAAAAACCACAGGGAATTAGCCCCCAGACCCCACCTAACAGAAAAGGAGTCCACCACTGACGCTGAAGAGAAAGCCGATCCATCCCCGAGTTTAATCGTTGGTGAATTTGACCCTGAAGTGGATGAACCAGAGGTAAACGGGGGAGCCAGTTAGGTTTTATTTGCCCAATACCGCACCAAATCAGCAAAATTCCCGTAAAAACTGCCATAAACTGCCTGAGGCTGCTGCCAATCCCGGCTAGCTGTCCGCTCGCAACCACAATCGACCCCAATCCACCTAAAGCAATACCGACGATGCCATAGCTACAGACCCGACCTAGATTTAGCAGGAGATGAAACTGCCAGCCCTTAATTCCCTTCGTATCGCTATCTTGAGACAGGGCTAAAGCGACAGTGAGCGGGCCACACATGCCCATACAGTGACCAAAACTGCCCAAAAATCCTAAGGCTACAATTAGCAGTAAATCTAACACTTATCTTTTGTCATAACTCTTATATATACGTAGCAGATTAAATGGTTCGTGGCTACGAGTTATCAGCCGATTTGTCAATTGCCTTTGAGTAGTGAGAAATAAGTAATGAGTAATAAGAATCGTTGTGACTTTTCCTCTTAATTTTGGCGATCGCCTAAAAGTAAAT
>JBCBIN010000267.1:0-5784 GCA_038524555.1 Cyanobacteria bacterium J06623_7
TAGTTTTTGCGGAATATCTAATTAATAAGTTTCAGGCAAAGTTAATTTTGGTTGGCGAAATCGAGGGAGAGTTAAATATCGATTGTTTGACGATTGAAGTAGATATTAATAATAAAGAAGCTGTTAGTCAAGCGATCGCTGAAGTCGAATCATCCTCAGGCAAAATTGACGGGGTGTTTTATTCTACCCCCATGACTAACCAAGAATCTGCCAGCATTATTGCTGACTTAGACTCTAGCCATTGGGAATATAATTACCAAACGAAGATTAATCCTCTGCAAGTTTTAAAAGAATGTTTAACAGGAAAAGAGCTAGGCTTTGTGTTCGTACAGTCTTCTCTCTCCTCCATCTTGGGCGGATTAGGATTAGCTGCCTATGCAGGGGCAAACTGTTATTTAGATGCCTTTGTCGAACAGCAAAATAACAATTTTAAGAACCAAATTCCCTGGTTTAGCGTTAACTGGGATGCTTGCCAAACAGAATTAGAACAGCAAAATAATACTGGTATTGGCGCTAGTCTAACCGAATTTAGTTTAACGCCTCAAGAGGTAGGAGCAGCCACAGAGAAAATATTGTCCCTAACCGCTGGGAGTCAGGTAATAGTCTCCAAAGGCAACTTACAAGCGAGAATCGATCGCTGGCTTAAATCTATACCCGAAGATAGTAATACTGCCAAAGTCAACAACATCGAGCGACATTCACGCCCGAATCTAACCAGTGAATATATAGCACCAACAGGAGAAGTAGAAATAGCGATCGCCGAAATCTGGCAGCAGGTATTGGGCATAGATCGCGTTGGCATTAACGACAGCTTCTTTGAATTAGGCGGACATTCCTTACTGGCAATCCAAACTATCTCCCGTATCAGAGAAAAGTTTCAGGTTGAATTACCCATGAACAGCATTTTAGCAGATACTCCAACGGTGGCTAATCTGTCGGCTATAGTTATCGATAAACTGCCTCAAGAAGAAGAATTAGCAACTATTGAAGCACTACTCGCAGAAGTACAAAATATGTCGCCAGAAGAAGTGAGAGAGGAGACTAGGAGATTGGGGGAGTAATGGTGCAGGGGAGTAGGGGTGCAGCCTTAAAGGATTAGCTCCTTACGTCGCGTCAGGTGCAAGGGAGATAATGTAATTTTCTTACTTCTCAATGGTTCAGACAAAATTTAACTGTGAACGAAACAATAAGACGTAGAGACTCAAAAAAATCAATTATCGACCACTCAAAACTGTTCTAATATGCCCTAAAGGATTCGGCTAACGCCATCACGGAGCGGTATCCTTTAGGACTGTCCTAACTGCTCTAATTGCTCTAACTGTTCTAACTGTCCTAACTGCTCTAATTGCTCTAATATGCGGAGCGGTATCCTTTCGGACTGCTCTAACTGCTTTTACTTCACTAAATAAAATCATTCTCCCGAATTGCCCCAGGAGCAATATCTTCAACGATCGCCAGAGTAATCCGTCCCTGCCTAAATCTAGTATTGTCGCCAACTCTATCTATGGTGAGGTCATCGAAACTAAGTCCACCAGATAATTGAAATTTATCTACCCCATCAACATAGTCCAAGATTCTGTCTTGACTGCTGCTAGAGGTATTATTTTCCAGTCGAAAAACATCATTTCCCGCTCCTCCAGTAAGATTGTCTCTTCCTTTCCCACCAATTAGAGTATCTCGATTTTTCCCGCCGATTAGAATATCATTACCATTCCCACCACTCAAAATATCGTTACCATTTCCCCCCAGGAGCCGATCTTTATTATCTTCACCGAATATTTTGTCATTGCCATTACCTCCATTGAGGGTATCGTTGCCCCCTTTACCTTTAAGCACATCTTTTCCCCCCAAGCCATCAATCTGATTGGGAAATCTATTTCCTTCATAGCGATCGCTACGGTTAGTGGGTAGATCGGCAAGAGTATCAAAAAAACTTACTGTAGTAGACTTTCTTTGGGGGTCAACGGTATAGTCTTCTCCCCCTCGTAGGGTATAGGTTACAGAGTAATCATCTGGATCGACAGTCGAATTATTAACAATAGCATCGCTATCATCATCCAGAAACACGGGAATAGAAACCGTTGCTACTCGACTCGTAAGATTGAGGCTAAAGCCAGAAAAATCAAAATCACCAATTGGATAGTCTGCTCCCATCACCTCAATGTCGAACAAGTCCAGTTGATTTAAAGATTCGGGAATATTTCCCCTAACCGTCACCTCAATTCCTTGCGCGGGGGGCGCTTCGCTTAACTCAAATCTAAAAGTTAATACCGTATCTTCTGTCTCGATAAGATTATGAGGCGAACTAGAAAAGCTGATCTCAAGATCGTTCGCTGCTTTTGCCGATTTCTTAGCCGATTTCATAGTTTTCTCTAGTTGCCAAAATAGTGCCGTTAATTTGAAACTAAAATAGATTGTAAAAATCTCATCGCTCTTATCAATTCTGATCGCGAAACTTTATCGCTAGAGCGCGACGACAATTCTAATTCTCAATCCCAAATAACTGAATCGGTGAATATGCTTAATTACTGATTATTTGCACTAAAGTATTCCCTTCGGTCACGAAGCTACATGGGGCTAATATGGGGCTAAAGTCTTTGTCCTTTAGGACTACTTTCTACTTGCATATAATCCACCGCAGCTTGGCACCGAGCGAGATCCATATCTCCCCCATAGACTTTTCGATTTAACTGATGGGTTACCGCAATCATTTCGGCGTGGGGTAGCCAGGGCAGAATAATTTTATCGTCCGTCCCAGAAAACATCACCAGTAAGCCAGTTAGTTTTTGGCGATCGTATTCTGATTCGGGAAAGACAATTACGGTTTTAGCTTTCTCAATTAGCCAGTCATGTGCCCAATCATCGGTGGTAACGGCAATGGCTAGAGTTGAGTAGGGTATTTGGTTGACAAATTCGGCTAGTGCTGTGTCCCCGTAGTATAGCTGGTGCCTCGGGTTAATTTGATTCCAACCGCGATTGATAATTAATCTGGCTGCACTAGTATCTCCCACCGCAGGCGATCGCTCTAGGGGCTTTTCTACTACTACCTCAGGAACGATAAGAATAGGCTGTGTTTGAGTTGTTTCTGTGACTCTGGCTGATGTTTCAGCCTCTTTTGTGTCTGTCCCCTTAGATTTTTTGACTACTCGAAGCACCTGCTGGTGGGTTACCCTTTCTCCAGACTGAGCTTTGCGGACAAATTCTTCGCGAATTGCCTCGGGAGTTGATTCTGCTGCTAAAAGATATAGTGCCGAAGTAGCAATATTGATTTCTTCTAGATTAACGCTGTTGTCGAATCTTTTGAATACGCTGATAAATTTGTAGGCAGTGCGACGACTCCAATCGAATTCGGTCTTAATCCACTCATCAAACTGACCTCGCTGAAGCTTTGACTGCACCTCACTGAGCATTTTGCCAATTTCCCAAATGTCTTGTGCCGCTTTACGTAGACGTTCGCGAATGGCAGTAGTTGCCTGCTCGATTTCGTTGCGCCGTTGAGAGTCAAGAGCCTGATAATTGAAGTTACTATTGTTGGTAGTTTTCTGGATTTGACTACTCATACTTTGGCTTTAGCATTACTTTACTACTTATAGCAAATTTTGATTCATCACTTTACTAGGGATGTAATATTTGCTCGAAAAAATATCAGAATTTATACTGCAATTGACACGATTAAGCATCTCTATTTCATTTTAACTTAGCTTTAACTCGATTAGATTAATTTTGACTTAATACTATCAATACTGTTTAATAATGCTGATTTTATTTCTTTCAACTAAGAGATTATTACTTAAGATTTAATCTCAATTATCTAGAAAAAGATAGCTCTTTTTAGCTGCTATTTGAGGCTATAACTACTACCATGGCGATTTTTGTCATTATTTCTTAACAAAGACGTTATTGAAAATAATTATTGATAATGGGATAATTACGGAGAGCTGCTTGTTTAAAAGCAGACATATTTTTCTCCGGCACTGGCTTTGACTACGCTTGCGCTCGCGATCTAGGAAGAAACCCATGCTATTTAAAATTAATATTTTTTGTCCCTATAAGAAGAACAGACGCGAAACCCATGACAGTTAGTTATCAATTACCTCAAGAGGTCAATCGTCTAACCAAAACGTTTAAAAGAGAACATAATTATCCAGCTAGTTTGAGCAAGAAAATCGATGCACACTTAGAAGTAGATCGTCTTTTTGTCTGTGTTAAGCAGGGTGAAAAAGCAATATCTAGCCTTAGACAGCTAGGTTTATATTGTCCCAATACAATTATTGAAAGTACGTCTCAGGGTACGCGATCGCAAATATTCTTTTTTCACAATATTTATTTGGCGGTTATCTGGTTAGGGGATAAATCTCAACCGCAAGATTTGGCAATTGATTTTGCCGCTAGGGTCAACTGGCAAGATAGTCTGAGTTCACCGTTTGGCATTGGCTTGAGTCGGAAAAAAAGCCGTTTGTGGTTAGGTGATAATCCTTATCCGGTAGACGATCTGATAATCAATCATCATGTTGGCTATTCACAACAGAATCAGAAAAATAGCTTAGAGCCCCTGGTTTTTATGTTGCCTGATCGCCTAAAGTATAGCCAGATTTTAAATCAAAAACTGCCGCAGAATCAAAAGTATCTCAATCATCCTTTGGGCGTAAATAAAATAACGCAGATAAAAATGTCTGCTCAACCAGGCAAACGCCGAGATAGTCAGATAATTAGCTGGATTAAGTCTCATCAACTATTAGAAATTGAGCGTACCCAAGCACCTTTAATGGAGTTGACTTTTGATAATGGCGTAAAAGGCAAAATATTTGATGCTCGCCCTACTTTGCCAATTATTTTTAGATATTAGAGCTTGTCATCATTTGAAGGCAAGTAATTATTAGATTTAGCTATTTATTTAATGTTTAAAGGTAAATTTAAAATACTCAAGCCATTAATCAAAATCGCCAAGCCTTATTGGGTTGATGAGGCAGCGGGACAGGGAAAAAAGTTACTTTTAATTTTAGTTGTTTTATCCATCGTTAGCAGTGTGATTCTGGTCTTTGAGACCTTGCAGCGGGGAGAAATTATTTCGGCTTTAGCCGTGCGAGATGGTGATCGCTTTTGGCAAACTTTAAAGTTAATTGGTTTGATTATTATTGTTAGCGTTCCTTTAATATCTTTTAAAACCTATATTGAGGCGAGGCTAGCTTTGGATTGGCGTCGATGGCTGACGGAAAAGTATTTATCTGGATATTTAAGCAAACAAAGATTTTTTCATCTCGGTGCTTATGGCGAAATAGATAATCCTGATCGCACTATTGCCGAAGATATTAATGAGTTTAGCCGACAGTCTTTATTTTTGCTGGTGCAACTTTTAGATGCTCTGATTCAGCTATTGGCATTTGTGGGCATTATCTGGCTAATTTATCGGCCAATGGTCTTATTTTTATTGGTTTACAGCGTTGTCGGTACGGGTATTATATTTTTCCTATTTGCCCGCCAGCTAACCAGTATCAATTTTGCACAGTATAAGCAAGAAGCCGATTTTCGCTTTGGTCTAATTAGAGTTAGAGATAATACTGAAAGTATTGCTTTTTATCGTGGCGAACAGTTAGAAAAATCCCAGGTCATTCAAAAATTAAAGATCGCGATCGCCAACTTTAATCGGTTGCTGAAGTGGCAGTTGGGGTTAGATTTCTTTCAAAACGGCTTTCAATTTTTGAGCATGATTATTCCACCAATTTGTAACCCACACCCCAAACCGTATCAATTACAGGCGACATGCCATCTAATTTGTGGCGTAAG
>JBCBIN010000268.1:0-5783 GCA_038524555.1 Cyanobacteria bacterium J06623_7
AATATTTTGCTTAACTTCATCGATTGTAGAATACAGTTAAATATATAGAGAATTTAATAGTATTCTCTAGCTAAATAGCCAAGTTTGATATGAAGATTCGGCTAAGATTAGCTGGTAATTTTCTCAAGGTTATAAACTAAGTCGACGCTTCAGTTTATTTACATAACGTTAGTTCGAGATTGGGGATTAGGAATTAGGTACTGGAAAAAAGTATTCTCTGAGTATTCCAGTTTTTTATCATGGGTTTATTTGGTCGAATATGGATCGAGAGTATAAAGATTTTAAGATTAGGGATTGGCAGCCAGCAGATCGAGAAGCCGCCGCCAAAGTTATTAAAACGGTGTTAGGAGAATATGGTTTACCCTGGCAGCCAGAATTAGCCGATCGCGATGTAATTGAGGTAGAAACAGCTTACTTACAGATTGGCGGTGAGTTTTGGACGATCGAACACAACAGCCAGATTATCGGTACGGCAGCATATCAACCCATCGAGAGGGGTCAAAATGCCGTAGAAATCCGCAAGATGTATCTTTTGCCAGCAGCTAGAGGAATGGGCTTGGGTTGGTATTTGCTGTTAGAACTAGAAAAGGCGATCGCTATTAAGGATTATCAAGAAATTTGGATCGAAACTGCAAGTAGCTTAAAAGAGGCAGTAAGATTGTACGAACGTAACGGCTACAGGCCTGCTGAAGGTGTAGAAACAGCAAGATGCGATCTGGTCTATCTTAAACAAATACACCATAATTAACGAACGTTAAAATATTACATATAGATATAGATCGGCAACAGATTATGTTTTTACTCGCTGGGGATATTGGCGGCACGAAGACAATTTTGCGTTTGGTTGAGGTAACAGAAGTAACCCTAACGGAAAAAACCTTTAAAACTATCAAGGAATCTCAGTATATTAGTTCTAGCTTTCCCGATCTAGTGCCTATGGTGCAGGAGTTCTTAGCGCAGGATGAATATATTAAGCCACAGTTAGCCTGTTTTGCGATCGCTGGCCCCGTAGTCAATAACACCTGTAACTTAACCAACCTCCATTGGGTTTTAGAGACGCAACGACTAGAAACAGAGTTAAATATTCCCAAAATTAGCCTTTTAAACGATTTTGCGGCCAACAGCTTTGGGATTTTAGGCCTTAAAGATTTTGATGTTCATACCCTCCAGGCAGGAGAAGCTAGAGAAGATTCGCCGATTGCTGTCATTGGTGCGGGAACCGGTTTGGGTGAGGCTTTTCTCGTTCCCCAAGGTAAAAAGTATCAAATTTTTGCCAGCGAAGGCGGACATACAGATTTTGCTCCCCGTAATGATTTGGAAATGGAGTTGCTCAGATATTTGCGTCATAAAATTGGCGTCGAACATATTTCCGTCGAGCGAGTTGTTTCTGGTCAGGGGATTGTCTCGATCTACCAGTTTCTGCGAGATGGCGGCTATGTGACAGAGTCTAGCGAAATCGGCGAAAGAATCAAACTTTGGGAACAAGAGAGTAAAAAAACTATTGACCCTGCGGCAATTATTTCCCAGGCGGCTTTTAAACAAAGCGATCGCCTCTGCGAAAAAACTATGGATGTCTTTATTGAAGCCTATGGAGCAGAAACGGGCAATCTCGCACTTAAGTTGCTTTCCTATGGGGGGATTTACATCGCCGGCGGCATAGCGGCTAAGATACTTCCTCTTATGCAGGACGGCAGATTTTTAAACACTTTTAAGGATAAAGGCAGAGTTAGTACCCTAATTGAATCAGTTCCCGTCCACATCGTCTTAAATCCTCAGGTTGGTTTAGTGGGTTCGGTATTATATGCTCTACAAAATCGGGAATGAAGGTTGAAGCAAAAACTTAAAGACGTTGAGATAGTTGTTGGAGATCGAAACAAGGGGAAACTCTAATTGATTAGAATGGCTATAAGTGGCGATCGCTAATCTATACAGAATGACAAATATTATTAACATAGCCATAGCTTTGGCAATTCTCTCTGGCGCAATGTACCTAGCCATTTCCGTAATAGATGCAGTAGCGAAGCGCTTTCATCTTTTCCCCAACAGATACAACAAACCTGCAAGCCAAACCGAACAACTGATAGATTCATTCGCCAACAGTCTCTCTCTGGCAGAACATTCTACCTACAACAATCAGGCGATCGCCAATTGCGAAATTGAAGCTGAAGCATTCTGTAGCGAAACTGCAAATCTTGCCGGGGAATTAATTGATGGAGTGTCGGCATCAGCCGAATCTGCGGGCGAACAAGTTTCTCTGATTATCGAAGGGCTAGCTAATCACTAAGTCTTATCGCTAAACTTTGAGAGTCTACTCCAAAACAGCAATCTACCCCGACAGATATACATGAGCGATTCTACCAAGCTGAAAATTGTTTCTCTGCTTCCCAGCGCAACGGAAATTATTGATTGTCTGGGTTTGACAGATTTCTTGGTAGGTCGTTCCCACGAATGCGACTATCCACCGGCAGTTAGAGATTTGCCCATCTGTACCCTAGCCCGACTCAATAGCCAACAGGACAGTAAAGCAATAGATGTAGAAGTGCAGACTCTAATGCAGCAGGCTTTGAGTATTTATGAGATTCAAACCGATGTTTTGGCACAACTTCAACCTACCCATATTGTGACCCAAGACCAGTGTGATGTTTGTGCCGTTAACTTACCAGAAGTCGAGCGGGCGATCGCCAAGTTAACTAACGCTCAGCCGCAAATAGTTTCTCTCCAACCAGATTTACTCGAGGAAGTTTGGGAAGATATTGCCCGAGTTGCCAAGATCTTGGGAGTCGATCCCCAACCTACTTTAGATAAGCTACAAAACCGATTATATTTGATTGCCCACCAGGTGAAAGAGTTACAAAATCGACCTACTGTTGTGGCGATTGAATGGACAGAACCGTTAATGGTAGGTGCTAATTGGATTCCCGATCTCATTGAAATTGCTGGTGGTCAACCCCTGTTGAGCGTTCGAGGTCAGCATTCTCCCTATATTGACTGGGATAGTTTAACGGATGCCGACCCAGATATTATTGTCATTATGCCCTGCGGTTTCGATTTGGAGCGTACCGAACGAGAATCTCAAGTCTTGACCGAACATCCTCAGTGGCAAAACTTAAACGCCGTTAAAAGCAATCAAGTTTTTATTGTCGATGGCAATGCTTATTTTAATCGTCCTGGTCCTCGACTGGTTGATTCGGCCGAGATTCTCGCTGAGATTTTTTATCCCCAATTATTTGACTATGGCTTGAAGGACAAAAACTGGAAGGCTCTAACTTGAACCATAAAATCTGAGCGATCGCCTGATCGTTTCAAATATTTTTAAATGTTCTCTAGCTGTTCATTTGCTCCTGTAAATAAGTTTGTAACAAACTGTCTAACTTGTCTTCTGGACAGCATTCAATCAGAGCTTCAAATGCCTCGTAAAGCTTTGCGGCACTGTCTCCCAACATGGGGGTAATGCCCCAAACGTCTTCTACCCAATCTTTGGGTTTTTGGTCGTCAAAAATCATGCGTTCTAGTAGTTGTTTTGCTTCTGTTTTCGAAAGAGCCATAATTATGTCAATGATAGATAGCTAGATAAGTAAATAAATTCAATTTAAACTCCGATTCTGATGCCAATTCAGATAGCTGGTAAACGCGATAATAGGGAGAAAATGCCAAACCCCAGCAGTAGAGCACCGCTAACGGGATTAATCCAGCTAGACCAGCGGCGTAATTCTAAAATCTGCTTGATTGAAGCAGTGAAAGTGCCGGCAATTACCAACGGCATCACATAGCCGATCGCATAAGCCACTAGTAATCCCGTCCCCAATAGTAAATTTTGGGTAGTAGCCACCCAGGTAAGTAAAGTAGCCAAAACCGGAGTGCTGCAAGGAGAAGCAATCAAGCCAAAGGTCAGACCAATTAAATATGAGCGCAATCCCCGGGGTAGGTCATCGCTAATCCAATCCGTCGCCCCCAAAGAGGGAAACCGAAAGGAAACAATTTCTAATAGGTTGAGTCCCATGGCGATCGCCACTAAGCTCACAATAATTGGTAAACCCACCCCAATTTGTCCGTAAACTTTACCGATGCTGGTGGCAATAATGCCCAAAATTGCCAGGGTTGTTGCCAAACCCAACGCAAACCAGCTCGACTGCACCGCTGCCTGTAGTCTTCCTTCCGATTCATAGCCGCCAATATAGCCCACGGTAATCGGTAACATCGACAGCATACAGGGAGTTAAACTGGTAACTAACCCCGCCAGAAAAATAATGCCCACGCTCACTAAACTGAGATGGTCTAGCTGAGTTGAGACCAGGCGATCGGCAAACTGTTCGAGTAAATATAGTTGCGTTTGTAAAAATTCCAGCATTAATAAAAGTCAATTATTATAGAGTGCAGCCTCAAGCTGTTCTTACTCAGATTCTATCAAAATAGCTAATTCTCGATAGATTCTGCTCTTTGAAAGATTATTATTAGCTGAAGGAATTACGAAGCAATATGTTCAACAAAGATACGTTTTTCTTGATTTTACTGGTGTTCATTCCGGTTTCTCTGGCCGCACATTTTCTGGAATGGGGAGAAACAGTAGTATTTCTCACTGCTGCTTTGGGCATTGTGCCACTAGCTTCTTATATGGGTACGGCTACCGAAGAAATTGCCGTAGTTACAGGGCCTAATATTGGCGGTCTGCTCAATGCTACTTTTGGCAACGCTACCGAACTAATCTTGGCTTTTATTGCCCTGAAAGCTGGTTTAGTGGGTGTAGTTAAAGCCACAATTACCGGCTCGATTGTTAGTAACCTACTGCTAGTAATGGGCTTTTCGATGCTCCTAGGAGGAATCAAGTTTAAAGAGCAAAAGTTTCAGTCTACGGTTGCCAGACTGAATGCTTCAACCATGAACCTGGCCGTAATTGCCCTGCTACTGCCAACAGCGGTACAGTACACTTCAACTGGGATTGAGGAACAAACCTTACAAAATCTTTCTGTTGCGGTTGCTGCTATTTTGATTTTGGTTTATGGACTGACTCTGCTATTTTCGATGAAAACTCATGCCTATCTCTGTGATGTGGGAGATGCCGATCTCGATGAAGGAGAAGGAGAACACGAAGTAAATCTGCCTTTCTGGATTTTTGTTTTGCTGGTAGTTACTTTAGCTGTAGCCGTAGAATCAGAACTACTGGTGGATTCTTTAGAAGTAGCGACCTCTGAATTAGGCTTAAGCCGTCTGTTTACTGGGGTCATCTTACTCCCTATTATCGGTAACGCCGCCGAACACGCTACGGCAGTTACGGTAGCAATGAAAGATAAGATGGATCTTTCTGTCTCGGTGGCGGTTGGTTCGAGTATGCAAATCGCCCTGTTTGTCGCTCCGGTATTGGTAATTGCTGGCTGGGTTATCGGTCAACCGATGGATCTTAACTTTAATCCGTTTGAACTAGTCGCGGTAGCCGTAGCGGTACTGATTGCTAACTCCATTAGCTCCGACGGCGAATCTAACTGGCTGGAGGGGAGTTTGTTAATTGCAACTTATGCTGTGGTGGCGATCGCCTTTTTCTTTCATCCTGTTGTGGAAGGCATGATCTAAAAACTAGATAACCGATAATTCATGGTTTCTATAATTCAGGCAGTAATCGAGCCCATACTCGATTACTGCTTTTTTTACGTAATGTAAACATTGGAGTATCTGTGTTGATTTAAGTTTACTCAAGAGCATAAAAGTTTTTCTTAGCCGAGTAATTACTATTAGTAATAGTTAGCATTTATTACTTAATGTACGTTGCCAATATTTTTGGTCGAAAAAAG
>JBCBIN010000269.1:0-5777 GCA_038524555.1 Cyanobacteria bacterium J06623_7
AAAAACAGAGGAAGCAAGCTCATGACTACAACAAAATTGACGGAAAACGATGGCTATATTGTGGAGCAGGGAGCAGCAGAAAACTCCAGCGATATTAGCGAAGATTTAAAGCTGGTTGAGGCAGAATATTCTCACGAAGATCTAATTGCTGGTTCTGGTAGTCGGCGGAAGCTTCCTTTAGAAGATAATATTGGTGCGTTTTTTAAAGAAATGGCTCGTTACCCCCTCTTGACCGCAGAAGAAGAGATTTCTTTAGCTAATGACGTTAAACAAATGTTAGCGGTTGAAACTGCTCGTAAAAAGCTATACAAACAACTCCAGCGACAGCCTAACAACGATGAGTTACAGGCAGAATTAAATCTAGAGTCTGCCAAACAGTTAGAGCTACTACTATATCGTGGCAAAGTGGCAAAGCGGAAGATGATTCGTTCAAATTTGCGTTTGGTTGTTTCGATCGCCAAGCGATATTTGAACCGAGGTGTTCCCTTTCTCGATCTGATTCAGGAGGGAGCGATCGGCTTAAATCGGGCAACTGAAAAATTCGATCCAAACAAAGGCTATAAGTTCTCCACCTATGCCTACTGGTGGATTCGTCAAGCAATTACTAGGACGATCGCCAATGATGCTCGGACAATCCGTCTGCCAATTCATATTGTCGAAAAGCTCAATAAGCTAAAAAAAGCCCAGCGTAACCTCAAGCAGAAGCTACAGCGTAATCCCAGTGAGACAGAATTAGCCAAGGAGTTGAAAATTACTCCTCCCCAGCTTAGACAACTGCTAGAGTTACGGCGACAGTCACTATCTTTAAACCATCGCGTCGGTAAAGCCGAAGATACCGAGCTAGTCGATCTGCTGGAAGATAGTGAACTCCAACTTCCCGAAGAGCGCATGAATGAAACTATGATGCGTCAGGAGATTACCGATGTTCTGGATGATGTGTTGACCCAACGGGAAAAAGACGTAATTTGTCTGCGTTATGGCTTATCCACAAGTCAACCTTACACTTTAGAAGAAGTTGGCGGCATGTTTAGCCTCTCCCGGGAACGAGTACGCCAGATCCAAAGTAAAGCGATGCGTAAGCTGCGTCGCCCTCAGGTTGCTCGTCGTCTAAAAGGCTGGTTGAATTAGCTACCTGACAGTACTTTCTAATCTTGCTCATTAGTTTTTACTTCTGTTTTAAGCGATCGCTCTATCCCGATTTATTTGCTGGATGCGATCGCCTAACGGTCGTTTCTTTGTCTCTGGGAAAGAAAGTTTGGACTTTTAACTCTGAGTTTTTAACTTTTAATGTACGGCGCTTTGATAAACTTTTTCATTGGCTTTGACCGACTTAAAGAAGTCAACCACGGGACGGGGATAATCTACTCCTAGCTGGACTCCATAACGCTTCTGCTCTTCTCGATTGAGCTTACCCGGATCCCGTACTTTGTCACCCGGGAGGCTAGCTAATTCCGGTAGCCAATGCTTAATATATTCTCCCTGAGGATCGTAGTCTTTGGTTTGCTTGGCGATGTTAAAGTAGCGGAAACCACGAGCGTCGTTTCCGACTCCGGCGGTGTAATTCCAGTTCCCCCAGTTGCTACAGACATCATAATCAACTAGCACCGATTCAAACCATTCTGCACCCATACGCCAGTCTATACCAAGGTTTTTAGTCAGAAAGCTCGCCACGTTTTGTCGTCCACGATTGGACATAAAGCCCGTTGCTGCCAGTTCACGCATATTAGCATCTACCAAAGGATAGCCCGTTTTGCCTTCACGCCATAGATCGAAACGTTGCCAATCTTGTTTCCAGGGAATCTCTACTCCCTGCATACCCGCTAGCTTAAATACTTCATTGCCGTGTTTGGCGACGATAAAGCGAAAAAAGTCACGCCAAATTAATTCAAAAATGAGCCAGTAGGTAGAGTTATTCTTAACTCGTTGAGCTTCGTATTTAATTACCTCATCGTTGATATAACGGGGTGAAATACAGCCCAAAGCCAGCCAGGCAGAAAACTTAGACGAATAGTTTGCCCCCAGCATGCCGTTACGAGTTTCTTTGTAGTTTCTCAGACAATCTGCCTGCCAAAAATAATCTCTGAGTCGTTGTTTAGCCTCGGTTTCGCCACCCTTAAAATTTAAGACCCCTCGCCGATTAGTTTCTGGTGCGGATAAGCCTAAATCTTCTAAGCTGGGTATTGCTCCGGCATCTATTTCTGGCAGGGTTGGCAACTTGCTGGGAGCGGGTAATGCTTCGTTTATCTCCGACTTCTTTTCTACCTGCTTGCGGAAGTTGGTATATAATTCCGGAGTTTGCTTGATACCGAAGGGTAAATCTTCTGGCAAATATAAAGTTGCTTCCCAGTAGGTATTTACCTTGATTTTTTGGGCGGCTAGAGCTTTGCGAAGCTTTTTCTCAACGCGTTTCTCTTCAGAGGTTACCTCCTTACTGTAAGATACCGCATCTACCTTAAGCTGCTCGGCGATCGCGGGAATAACTGATTCGGGTAAACCACGGCGAACAACTAAATTACTGCCCAACTGCTGTAGAGAATTACGCAAGTCAGCCACTGACTCGATTAAAAACTGGGTGCGATAGTTTCCTGTTTTAGGAAAGCCAAAAGATGTCTCGCCAAAATGACGATCGTCGAAACAGTAAACAGGAATAATTTCTGCCTGTTGCTGCACCGCTTCATCCAGAGCTAATAAGTCGTGGACTCTCAAGTCATTACGATACCAAATTAAAATACGTTGGGTCATTATGGGGTCAATTATCTGTGAATGGTCAATATTGCTCGCCGAACTTTAAGCGATTTTTTCCATAGCGATCGCTTAATATGCAAATATCAAACAACAATATTGCTCTTCTCGGAGTCTAGCAAAATCAAGGTATGTGAACTTATATAATTTTACCTAACCAAGAAAAATCGATCATCGATGAAAATTTCTACAGTCTTGGCAGATACTATCGTTATCGTAACTAGTATTGCGAATGTTACGAAGGTGCGGTGCGAGGGGAACGGACGCTTGGGCTGGGTTTCGCAAAAGGCGATTATTGGTCTGTAGTTTTTAGTCAGCGATCGCCATAAAAGGCAATTTTCAATTAAATCTAGCTATGATTCTGGCTATTCCAAAGCAAAATGATAGCTGGTATGAGCGCCATCGGGATAGAGAAAGGTACAGATAACCGAGGTTTCCGGGTTATATTTGACCATTAAATCCTGCAAACCGGATTCTTTCCAGTCACTGATAGTTTCCCCCAGCATACTGATGGGCTTATATTTCACCTGCCAATCTTCTAAAATCGGGTTGTCATTTTCAAACTGTCTCAGAAGAACAATTGTACCTTTCTCCGCAAATAGACGATAGCCATCGCGAGCGACTCCGGCAATTTTGGCAGCGTTAGTTTCAATTACTTTTATCTGTTCTGCGGGCAATTCTAAAGGAATAGCCATGAATAGCTCCAGCAATATTTTTTTAATATAGAATATCTAGTCTTAGCTCGTATTCGCGACCGATTACTTAATTTATGGATAATTTATGGATAAATTATGGATGAGAGACAATACGCTCCGGCAACCCAACGCAATCGCGAACCAATTTTAAAAATTTTATCAGAAGTAATTCCCCCGCAGAGCAATATCCTTGAAATTGCCAGTGGGACAGGGGAACATGCCGTTTTCCTATCATCTAGGCTACAATCGTCTCGCTGGATTCCTTCTGACGCTAGTTCTCAGGCTCTGGAAAGCATTGCCGCTTGGAGAAACACCAGTTCTTCAGATAATTTAGACTTACCTTTGTCAATTGATGTAGCGCGGGTTGGCTGGCAACAACAGCTAGTGGAACAAGAGATTGATGTTGTGGTCAATATCAACATGATTCATATTTCTCCCTGGCAAGCATGTTTGGGTTTATTGGTAGGAGTGGAACAAATTTTAGCTCCTGGTGGCATTCTCTATCTTTATGGGCCATTTAAACGGGAGGGAAAACATACCGCTCCGAGCAATGCTAGTTTCGATCTCTCTTTGCGCGATCGCAATCCTCTATGGGGAGTGAGAGATTTAGAGGCAGTAGTCGATGCCGCCGCCGACCAAAACCTCAAGCTCGAACGAATTATCCCCATGCCTGCCAATAATTTATCTGTTATTTTTAGTCGCTGAATTACCGGGTTAAAAACCAACTACTTTTATGACGATTGAGATTTTGCTAGTAGACGATCGGTGCCTAATCACAGAAGGCATCAAAGCCATCCTCAAAGACGAGTCCGAAATTAAGGTGGTGGGTACCGCCAAAGATGGACAGAGTGCGATCGCCCAGGTAATTAAACTACGGCCAGATCTCGTGCTTATGGATATTGAGATGCCCCGGATGAACGGTATCGTCGCGACTAAATATATCTGCCAAAACATGCCCGATACCCAAGTAATTGTCTTAAGTAGCTACAAAGAACAGCAATATATTACCGAGGCGCTTCAAGCGGGGGCGGCGGGATATCTGCTCAAGGATACCCTAATTCAAGACCTCAAGCAGGCAATTTATTCTCTGGGCCGGGGCTATTCTTATATTGAAGCGAAGTTATTAACCCAGGCAGTAGATCGGGTTCAGACGGCTAACATTACCAAATATCAAGAACAAATTGCCTATCTCAAAAAGTATCGTAAAAGCATTTATAAACCAAGCTTCAGGCAAAGAAATAAAAAAAGTAAAAAGGTTAAGCCCCAGATTCGCAGCCAAGCTTTAAACCCCAGAAGGTCTAGTAGCACGGGCATTACCAAAGCCAGTCTCGCCCCCATCTTTGAATCGCCAACAGCACCAGACCTGCTCTTGCTAAATCGGACCGCTGTAGCCAATCAGAGCGATCGCACTGCCCCAGAAAGACATCGCCAACGGCAGCTAAAAAAAATCATTCTCGCTCTCATGGCGATCGCCAGTTTTATCCTGTCCCTAATAATTTTCTAAATCAACTCGTTCTTGTTGACTGTTGACTGTTGACTTTTAACGTAGTGGCCACCAACTGACCTTATCTCGGGTTGCTCCGTATACGGCCTTTAATTCTTCGGCATTGATTACCGTTACCAGATCGTTTTGTCCCTTATGAGACTTGAGCATTCCCGTTTTGGTAAGTCCTTTCAGAACCTGTTCGACAGTACGATGATTCAGCTGGCAAGCTTTAGCAATAACTTCAACCGGTAAATCGAACACAAAAACGTTTTCCTGGGGCTGATTGCCCAATTCCCTTTCCTGATAAATCAAAGCCCGCAACAAAGCCGCTACCGCCTGGGGGGGATAGGTACTACAGTTAAGTAGATGATATTGAAATTTTTCCTGTAGCTCAAACATCAAACCATATCGCTGGCGAAATTCAGCTGACTCTGCATGAATTAGGCGGATTGTTTCTAGCGGAATTTTAATCACATCGGTGGTCTTATAAGCTTCCACTAGGCTGGGGAAAGCACGAGAATACTTACCGTAGCTCAAAGCTAAATTTTGCATGCCAAAACAGCTATTGCGGTAGGTAATGGCAATAATCCGATCTAAAGGAGTGCTGCGAACTATAATTGGGCCGCCATCTATCACTACATAAAGATGCTCCAAAGCGGTATCTGGTCTAAATGCTGTATAAACTGGACGGCTAGAATAGAGCTTTTCGCTGACCAACTGCTCGCCGTCAAGATACTTCTTGATCACCCCAGAATCTAAGCACTTAAATAAAAAATTATGCTGGATTAGGCTAGCTAAGTTTTTTGCCGACTCTGACTCGAGAGATTTTTGGTTAACTTTATTCATAACTAATT